>CAYVSN010000088.1:0-5628 GCA_964453875.1 uncultured Dehalococcoidales bacterium | reverse complement strand
AGCTTATGTGCGTGGTCTGCTGAAAGGCGAAGGCTTGCCAGGTAGATAGACTGTAAGCCAGTTTCTAATCGGGGAAGACCTGAGGACTCTATTCGGATATGTAAGATGAAATACGAAGTTGTTATTTTTGATCTGTTCGGGACATTGGCTGAAAATTTCTCTCTGAACCATGCGAAACTGAACCGGCAAGCAGAGCTGCTCCCAAAGCTCCTATGATTTGAGGCTCAGGAGCAGAAACTGTTTTCACCCCCAGCTGCTTCTCAAGATAGGTAACTACACCTATATTCTTAGCCACTCCACCAGTGACGATCAAGGATTCTTCTAAACCGACGCGGTCAATGAAACCACAAAGTCGCTGAACCAGGGCTTTTGTTGCGCCGGCGAGAATGTCCCTATGGTCTTCGCCTTTGCGCAACAGTCTCAGCATTTCTTCCGCGGCGAAGACGGTGCATACCGAGCTAATATCTGGGGGAGGGTCCTTTACATTCTGGAGTGATAAGGGCCCAAGCTCTTCTATCTTTAGCCCGAGCGTAGTGGCTGTCCGCTCAAGATAACGACCAGTACCGGCAGCACACTTGTCATTTAACACAAAGTTGACCACCATTCCCTTATCATTGCACCTTATTGCCTTAACATCCTGCCCCCCTATATCAAGGATAGTACGCACTTCTGGAAACAGCCAATGTGCGCCCGTGGCATGACAAGTTATTTCAGTAATTTTTTTATCGGCAAAGGATACATTGACACGACCATACCCTGTTGAGACAATATAATCTATGTTATCCAATGATAAGTCAGTCTTGTCCAAAAGTAATCTCATTACTATGTTTGCTGACTCTGCACTATCACCAGTTGTAGCTGTGATGGCCCAATCAACGATGGTCTCCTCTCTCAGTATAAGAGCCTTGGCACTTGCTGACCCAACGTCCACGCCAGCTGTTATCATGATGCGACACCTCCGTTGGAGACGGCTAAAGCTGCTCCCAAAGCACCTACTACGTTGGGGTCCGGGGGGACTAGCACAGGATGCCCTGATATGTCTTCTAATGCCTTCACAACTCCTTCATTCTTAGCTACCCCACCGATCATATACATATCATCCTCAATACCGATGGTGAGCAACAAGGAATAGAATCGAGAGGCCATTCCCCGGAACATACCCTTCAATATATCCTCACGTTTTTTCTTATAGTGATGCAGAAGCGAAATAATCTCCGTCTCGGCAAAAACGCTGCAAGTGCTCTCTATTGCCACTTCCTCTCTCGATCTCATAGACACCTGGCCAATATCCTCGATGTTCATTCCTAGCACACTAGCTACCATCCTTAATGATACGCCGACACTTGATGCACACCTGTCGCTTCTGGCAATCTTCACGGCTCTCCCTTGCTGGCATTTCATAGCCATGAACTTGCTTGCCCCAACATCAATCAATGTATGCGCCTGAGGAGACACCCAGTTAATGCCCAAGGGACAGCAAATCGCCTCTGGTACTTCCTCATGAATAAAGCGAACCTCACTGACATTTATACCTGTGCCCCCTACTAAGCGTATATCATCGGCTGAAATACCTGTCTCTTCTATAGCCTCCCTGAACATCTTCTCTGCAATCTCCGCCATGGCCTCAGTCCCGGCGAACACGGTACCACTATAAAGCATTTTCCCATCACTCAGCACAGCCAGCTTCACCGTCTCCATTCCGGCATCAATACCTACGATAATATCCATTACTCTTTATCCTGACCTCCATTCAAAATGATAAGTCTAGGCCAAGTTTGGCCCAGGCTTATATTATTTAGCAATGATAGCTACAAAACTATTTTAGAAGAAAGGCAAGCGTACTCTCTCATTTGCCCTTCTATCAGAGCACTCAGTAAGGTGGCGGTTCCAGTGGAAATTCAGCTCTTACTCTTTTGGCTCAGCATTTCCAGGAATGCCTCTACCCGTGTAGTTATTTGGCCAACATTGGCCACATGATACTCCCGTATGATGTCTATACTAGGGACACCCTCCTCTTCCAGCGTTCTGTGGAGATATTCACTCCTATACAATCTTGGGAGCGACTGTCGAACCGGCAACTCTACAAAACCATCAATCCTAAACTCCTTAATCCACACCATAATCTGGTCAACCTGTCGATCCCAGTTAACAAAACGGGGTGACCTCATCGGTCCTAAGTAGCGTTCTGCTAAAGCATGCAGAGGATCGCTCTGCTCTTCATCAACTATATCCCAGAAATATCTCGACCCCATATCAAGGTCATCCATAGCTACTAAGCCCCCTACATCCTCTATTAGCTTCAGGTAACCTACATTATGCAAGAAGTCACTTGATACCATAATTCGAGCTTGGACATTGTTATAAGATGGCTGACGTTGCTCAATATGGGGAAGAAGGGGTTCCAACTGCCGAATAAACTCACTTTGTGGCATCGACATTGCTGCGGCAACAATTCCCCATAGCTCACTTCCGGTAAGGGGGGGCTTATCTTTCTTTCTCATTTCGTATAGCTGATGGAGAAGCTTTCGGCTGGTGTTGTATTCCTCTATAGCGTCACCCAGCTTATCATCACTAATCTGTGAACCAATCCTTGTACCAAACCGTTCCTCAATCGCCTCTCTCATTTTGGCCAGGTTTTCAGTAAAATGCTGAAGGGCAAACTCACTAACGTTAGTGGGGAGTTCAAGCCAGTACGGAATGGAAGGTTTACCGTAGAACCTCGAGAAGTACTCAACTGCCTTCACATCATCATCGTAATTGGTTGTTACTATACCATCGAGAAAATCTAGCTCCCCATTCAATAGCGCCTCAAGAGCATGGGTGGTATAAGCATCTGTCGCCGGGGAACGATGAACCCCGGCAAGTGGGGTAGATTCATTCATAGAACCAATCAAGTGCCAGGGCAACATCTCCCCGGCAGCATATATAATCTCCTCAGGGATGTGCGCTGGCATCAATCCTACCACTCTTCCCCCTCGCCTCTTGTAATCCCTAATGCCTTCTAGGTTGTGGCTGGTGCCTATCTTAATCAGTTGCTGTAATCTGCCTTCTAAATCTTGATTGTCCGCCATAAGTCATTCTCCCTTCTTATTTCCATTTCAGTTTTCTCTCACTCTGTGGACGTTACAAGTTTTTGTCTGTTGAGAGTGACGCATCCAGACCAGGAAGTAGAAGGCAGATTTTCTCAGTTCTCGACGTGGCCTCGACCTGTATCCCAGCAGCACACATAATCTGGCGGGGACGAAGGTAGCCCCTAATCCTACTTATCCCTTGCCTTCTATAATCCTTAACACCTTTCAACTGGTGTGCTTAGAAGCTAGGCTGTCCCAGGTTGCAGCGTTGTAAAACTGCTCCGGTTCGTTGTAGCCAGCCTTCTCCAAGTCCTTTTGAGTCAAGGGAGGAAGGTGTTTTCTAGCGAGACACACATTGGCAAAATCTACCAGGTTGGTAAGAAGTTCTCTCGGATTAAAGCCCCTTTGGTCCAATTGCCTTGCCTCTATTTCCATGGTGGGAATTCCTAGCTCACGTTCAGCCCTCTCACTGACGATTCCCCCCAGAGGCATAGTTGGAGAACACCCGGTCTGCTTAAAGTATACAATGCCGTCAAGGTCTAGCTCTTTGCAGGTAGTGATGATTGAATTAACGTAGTAGTGTGATCGATCTCCCCAGCCATACTTTATTGACCTTGCTTCCTCCTCTAGTGGCTTCAGCTTTCTGCCGAATGGTCTTTCATCCCCTACAACTGGCTCCCTTCCCGCCTTTTTTTCAGTATCATCGCTCCAAGTCCACATTGGGACACTTACCCCCAACCTGTCCAAAAATGTGAAGGGATTGTAAAAGAAGGGACCGCTGACCGTCCACAATAAGCGCAGCTTTTCCTCCGTTCCCCATATCTTACACGGTACATTTCCCTTTTCGGCATTCTCATACAATTGGTCGCGGTAAAGACGCCTGTATTCTAAACCCGGAGCTTGTTCCCTAAAATTCTCTACTCCCGCTATGGGGCAGGGCTTTAGCTTCCTCAACTTATGAATATCCCGCTCTACCTCCCAGAAGAGGCGCTGGTATTCCTGCTGCTCTATTAATCTATCCTCATCATACTTATGTCCAGGGAACATCCATTCCAGGTACTTTATTGCCTCTCCAATTTGGTGCGTCATATATGCCAGACCCCTTTCGTCAAATACCGGAGGGCGGTCTATAGAGAGCAACGGTATGCCAAGTAAGTTGGCCAGCGATTGGAAAGCCAGGTAAAGGGGGTAGCACTCCCAATTAGCGGTAACAATAACGTCAGGTGGTGGATACTGCCCGGTGAGTACCATCGGTATTAAGGCTATGGTGCGGTCACAGGAATTCGAGTTATAGCCCTGGCGCTCCATAATATCGAAATACATCTTTGCTTCCTCTGGGGATGACTTATCGGCAGCAACGATACCGTTCCACCCCCTAAATCCCATTGTCCCCACTGGAACCCCCACCGCTGCAATGCAGGGTGGCTTGCCTGTCTTCCAACCTTCAATGAGTCGCCTATGACTATTAGCCTCCGCTTGATAAAGGAATTTATTCGCTGCCGGCTTAGTGGGGTCAGGATTCTCCTCAATCCTCTTAACTCGACCCTCCAGTTTGGCAATCCTCGCTTCCATGTTGGATAGATTCTTTGGTAGGCGGTCTCTTACTCGTTCCTTTACTCCTTTTCGTCGTTCCTGTATTCGTAGTCCTTGCTGTTCTCCTCGCTTCGCGAGTTGGTCTGCAACTGGTATTGCCAATTACTCCTCCTTAAATAATTGTTTCTATACCTATTCTATCTTCCCCTTTCTTTTTGTCAAGAACTTGGGAAGGTTACATCTAAGTCCTCTAGTGGGTCTGTTAGGCAAGTGGTCGGTCGCTTATTACCTTTTCCTCCTCCAGCCCGGCTATCTCCTGGTCTGATAGGCCCAGAAGCTCACCAAGAACATATCTGTTGTGCTCGCCGAGTAGTGGTGCCCTCAATGCACGCTCCAAGGAGGGCTGCGTCTTCGTTTCAGGGAAATCGGATAGTCACGATGCCACGGGTCTCCTTAGCAGAACACTGACGATCAGCGTATTGCGTGAAACAGCGATGTTATGGGAGTTGACCTCCCAGCCCTCGGGAATCGATTGTGGCAAGTGCGCGAACACATCTTGTACCACCGGGGTCAAACCCTCCTGGTCGTCAATATGAGAAAAGTGGGGATATCGCCCTCGATCGTCTGGACTGATGTATTCCACCAAGACCTTGTATTCATAGGGATGGCTCTTCATGTCGGGAACACCTCCTCGCGGCAGAATCCTCATGATCACGACCGAGACGCCTTACACTACGCTCCCAAAATCTCTTTGTGCTTGAGCGCCCTCTCCAGTAACGGCTGCATCTTCATCTTGCGGAACTCGTTGATAGCGAAGTCCAGGTAATTAGTCCTCTGTCTCCATCTCTTGTTGGGACATCTGTTCCATCGTCTCGATGCTGCACAAGTTACAGGATTCGCCTTCCGACTTTTCCCTTGCCAAGGAAGGAGCGTTCAGAATGACATCGACCACACGCGATAAGCCGGAGCCATCAGACTGCCAGACAATGTGAACCCTCTTGCCTTCGGGGTCCAGATAGCTGTT
>CAYVSN010000087.1:1713-5671 GCA_964453875.1 uncultured Dehalococcoidales bacterium | reverse complement strand
TTGACGACTTCTCCCGGCCTCAGGATTCTAAGGTCATCGGCAAACTGCGTACTATTGGTATAAGCGTTCCCGTCGGGCTTCCCAAGGGATTAGGTATATAAGTAGACGGTGTCAGTGGTGGAGTAAGGTGCATAAATAGCAGTTGTATTGACGGTGCCTGTAACGTTACCACTGGCTCTTGGGCTTGCAGCACCCTCAGATACGTATATCTCCCATGACGCGTCCAGGGCGATGAGGGTACGGCTCGGGTTTAGAAGTGCAGCCGCAAGCGTTACGAACTGGATGGTGGATGCCACGTCGTTGACGTCCGCTGAGGCAGTATTCCTGAATGTGACAACAACTTCCTCGCTGTCGCCCAGCTCCAAAATGTTGTCAGCCTCTACTTCAATTGCTCCACTAGGTGCAGCTAATACGTGCGGGGTGTTGAGAATTAGCACCAAGGGAAGGGATGCCAGGACCAAACAAACCACGATTGAAATAAGCCACCTGACCTTCACTATACCAAACCTCCTCTGGATGCGCCCAGACCGCCGGTGGTTCACCACGGCTGGCTTTTCTCTTGCGAGAATTTATGGCAGTCATCCTTATTATAACATAGGATTCCCAGCTTTAGGACTGTTCTCCTGTCCTTTTCTCTGGATCTAGGACTGATGGCTATGCCATGGATTGTAATCCAACATCAAGGTAGGCTGTTGTCTCATTGAATTATCTTGTTAATCTGCTCGTCAGGCAAGGCATAGATGTCATTGTGGGGCGCTTTGCTACGAGTCAATTTGGGAGGGGGTATGGGTGGGATTACTTCCGTTCGGCTTGCAACAGCAAAGATGAGTTCGCCATGGGGCTGCCCCCCCAATGCCCCGTGGTGACGGTAATTGTGCCGCCGGGCTTCACCATCATCTCCTAGTGCGACGCTTCAGCCTCGTACGGGGCGGGGATGCACGACCCTGAAGGCAGATACTACATCTAGGAGATTGCTTCGCTGCCCCCTGCTCGGCTCAGAGCTCCAGCTCACCGCAACGGGGATTGCCACGCCTCCGGCTCGCAATGACACGAAGGGCTCGGAATGGCAAACAGGCATCGCTAAATGACCTACCCCTTCATCTTTGTTCAAACCTTGCCTGCGTGCTAGAATTCATATGAGGCTGCTCCCTAGCGAGGTGTCTTTGTGGATTTCTTGTTCTATCATACAGCGATGGGCGAGCAGATGTTTTCATCAACAGGAGGCTTTGTTGAAAAGGGATAAGCTTGATTCTTCAGAACTTGATTTGGATACTTGTCAGCCTTTGGCGGTGAAGTACGAGCTGAGATACTCAATTTTGCAGAAGATTAGGAAAGGGCAAGATGTTTTGCCTGATATTCAAGGTAGGGAAGAAGCGAAAAGAGACGTCATACGGGCTTTGCTATCCGGTGCACACCCATATTTGGTTTCCGAGGAGGGAACTGGAAAAACGAGGCTGGCAAGATCGCTAACGAGGCTTCTGCCACCGGTGTCCAGGATAAAAGATTGTCCTTATAACGATGATCCCAAGTGGCCGGAATACTTGCTATGTCCCAGATGCAGGGAAAGTAAGGACCCCATAAAGGAGATTGGTGTTGAGTCTATTCCCGGCGAGAGAAGGTTTTCCAGAATTCAGGGAAACGAATATACCAACGAAGCGAAGTTGTTGGGGTTAAAAGACATACAGGCAATCGTTCAGGGCCAATCCCCATCCGATCCCAAGGTCTTCACGGGCACCGGTGTATTCAGGGCTAACCGTGGAATCCTATTTATAGACGAGCTCCCGGCTATCCGGACTAAGGTTCAAGTTCTGCTGCATCCCATTCTGGAGGAAGGCAAGGCAATTCTGGAGGAATACAACTGGGAGCATCCCTTAGATTTGGTTCTGGTAGCTACGGGAAATCCTCAAGAATTTGCCCACGTCAATGAGGTGCCCCGGCCCCTGCTGGATAGGTTGGAGCTCATCTATATGAATCTGCCGGAGGAAGAAGTGGAAAGGGAGATAATGCTTGCCGAGAAGTTCAGAGTTGGCGACCGCTATGAGACTGCTGTGAAAGCTGACTTGGACTCTCATCCCACCCTAAAGGACGTGGAAAGGAACGTAATTGCACCTTGGTGGATTGTTGATCTAGTGAACAAGGCTGTGAGGCACAGCCGAAGATGCAGTTGGCTGGATAGAGGAGCCTCCATAAGGGCCTCCATTAAAGCAATGGACCATGTCTATGCATCGGTGGAGTTGGAAAATAGAAAGGTGGCCAACTTAAGGGATGCCTGCGATGGATTAAGGCTGAGCCTAAGGGGTAGAATAGCACTAAAAGCCGACTTCATGGATTTCCAAAATCCGAGGGAGAGTTTTAGGCGCAGCGACGAAATCGCTGAAGATATCCTATGGAATGCCCTCGAGGATTTTGACTTTCCCTATGACTGGGACGAGGAAGAAGTCGCCAACGAGATAACTCTGCTCTTTTCTGAGGAGCTGGGCAACGTTACATATGCGCTTCAGAGATGTGAAGAGCTGAGCAAAGCAGTAAGTTGGATGCAAGAAGCAGCACAGGAGAAAGTAGAACAGGGGTTAAATGAGGCTGAGAAGGGGCTCTATTCTGATCCGGCTGGCGTGGACAAGGGAATTCTGGAGGAATACAACCATTCAGCTTTGGAGACTTTGATTAATATCGCCTGTCACAGGGGAATGATTAGCAAGTCCTTGATCACGGAAATTATTGACGGGGAAGGGGTCTTCGTCCCCAAGATGGTGGGCTGGAGCAGGGGGTAGCTAAGAAATGGAACTGTGCACGCGATGTATGATGGGTGAGATGGGTGAAGTAGAGAAGAGCGAAATACTAGCTGAGATTGCCCATTCTGATGGTCGTCTTATTCAGGACTTGCTTAAGGAAGTTGACGAGATGGATAGCCTAAAGAGGAGGGCAAACGAATATAGAAACGAAAGGTTGAAGGAGAGGGAGAGGAAGCTAGCCCAATATGAAGGGCAATTGAAGCAGCTTGAGCAAGCGGTTGTGCGTGAGCTTAGGGGTAGGGCTTCAGGCACTAAGGATATTGGTGAAATGCCCGAGCTTGTCAGGAGCGATGAGAGGAGGCAGCAAATAGAGCAGGAGATGAGGAGGCTGGGGTACGAGTTGGACGACTTAAGAAGCGAAGATTTGGAGGGGGCGTTGGAGCCGTATATCCAGCAGGGGTATCTCAAAATGGAAAAAGGGCAAGTAACAATAACGCCCAGGGGTGCCAAAAAACTTGCCAATGATATTTTGAGAAGAATCCTGAGTAGCCTGATGAAAAAAGAAATTGGCCCTCATACCGTCGAAGAGAGGGGCTATGGTTCACAGCTTTCCACCAGCTCGAGAAGATATGAACTTGGGGATGAATATAACAAGATTGATTTTGAGAAAACCCTTCTCAACGCCTTGGAAAGGAATCCCGGGGAGGGAAAAATGTCCCTAAAGGTGGAGGATTTTCAGGTCTATGAAGAAATACATGAAACCAAAACATGTGCCGGCCTGGCAATAGACAATAGTGGAAGCATGAGAGGAGAGAAGGTCAATGCCGCGAGAGACGCGGGCTTAGCTTTGTCTGAGTTGATAAGGAAAGAGCCAAAAGCCAAGTTAAAAGTCTACCTTTTTTCTGATACAGTTAGAGAGATTCCGCATTATCAGATATCAAATGCAGGGTGTTCCGGTGGCAATACAGATATGAGGTCTGCCATGCAAGTTGCCAGGAGAGCTATGATGACTGAGAAAAGCAATAAACAAGTATATCTGGTGACAGATACGGAACCCAACACGGAAAGGGGCGCTTATATTGGATTCAATAAAGCTGTTGGCGGGGTCCTGGAAGAGGCTTTGCGTTACAGGCAAGATGGGATCACTTTGAACATAATCATGCTGGACCAGAATCCCCTTTTGAAGGAGTTTGCCTCTATGTTGGCCAAGAGAAACCTTGGCAGGG
>CAYVSN010000087.1:0-1613 GCA_964453875.1 uncultured Dehalococcoidales bacterium | reverse complement strand
AGACTGCCACGCCTTGGGCTCGCAATGACACAGAAACAAGCTACGGGCCGCTATTCACGAAACGGGCTCCCCGTCTGGTGATTTGCCACTTTGTGCTATATAATGGCTTCAGGTTGGATAAATAGCCCTGGGGCTAGAAGGATTGGGCCAGAAAGACGGGATAGCACGGCTATTCAAGATAGAGAACCCCTGTACCATAATCGCCATGGTATGAAGATTTTGGGAATGGCATTTGTGACAATCTAGCTGTCACTGGTGCGTGCTATGCTACAGAATGATGGAAGGCGGCAGCGCAAGCTATGAGGCGATTGTCTGATGCTTACCTTGACATTGAGACCACCGGCTTAGCTCGCTTCTATGATTATATAACTGTGATCGGCATTTACCGGTGCGATGGAGGAAATAGTAGACTCATTCAGTTAGTAGGTGAAGCAGTGACCGGCGATAACCTCATTAAAGCTCTTAAAGGTGTAAATACAATCTATACCTATAACGGCAGCAGATTCGACCTCCCCTTCATTGATGCTTGTCTGGGGATAGACCTTGGGGTTGAATTTCGCCATCATGACCTGATGTATGACTGCTGGAGAAACAATCTGTATGGCGGCTTCAAGGCAGTTGAGCGGCAATTGGGAATTCCAAGGCAGCTACGGGGCATTGGTGGATTCGAGGCAGTGATGCTGTGGTGGAGGTACCATAATCACGGTGACCGAACAGCCCTGGCTTTGCTGCTGCAATACAATAAGGAGGATGTGGTGAACTTGAAGGCTTTGAAGGAGAGGCTGGCCGGGCTGTGCTTCTGATGAGCGAGATGAGATCATAAAGGGTGACTAGCAACCATGCCTATCTATTCTCATTCTCAGCTAAGCATGTATGAAGAGTGCCCGCTAAAGTATGAGCTTCGCTATCGAAAGGGGATTAAGCGGGACGCGGAAGCGATTGAGGGCTTCTTGGGGAGCAGGGTTCATGACACCTTGAAGAAGTGCTATGACGACCTCAGGTTTGCCAAGGTAGATAGCTTGAGTGATTTGCTGGCTTACTACAATAGAATCTGGCAGGAGAACTGGCATGACTCAATCCTTGTCACAAAAGAGGACTTGACACAGGAGGACTACAGAGCCTTGGGTGAAAGGATGATTGAAATTTACTATAGCCGGTATTCCCCGTTTGACTCGGACATTACCATAGGCACGGAGATGGGGCTGAGCTTCTCCCTGGATGATGACAGCAAATATAGAATGACGGCGTACATAGACCGGCTTTCGCGGACGCAGGATGACGTCTACGAGATTCATGACTACAAGACATCAGCCTACCTGCCAAGTCAGGGAGATGTGGACAACGACAGGCAGCTTGGCTTATACCACATCGGAGTGCAGAAGAGGTGGCCGGATATCAAGGATATCAGGCTTGTGTGGCACTATCTTGCCTTTGACACGGAACTGGTGTCCTATCGCACACCTGAAGCTATCTCAAATCTAATTGAAGATGCCAAAAGCTTAATCGATGAGATAGAGTCGGCTCGGGACTTTTCACCGAGAGAATCTGCCTTATGCGACTGGTGCGAATATCCTGACCTTTGCCCACGGAGAAAGCACTTCTTCAAGGTGGAA
>CAYVSN010000086.1:0-5679 GCA_964453875.1 uncultured Dehalococcoidales bacterium | reverse complement strand
GCGGTATCCCCATCATCGAATTGGGCATCGAAGTACCACCATTCGAAGGCGTCCTTTTCTCTGGCAGTTCGGTAACCGTCTTCCCACAGCTCCACCTCACCCGGTTTCAATCCTAGGCGTGCCAAGGCCGCCGCAGTCTCCTCTGCAAACTTCTTCCTTAACTCGGGTGTTACATGCAACTCACCGCTCATCTGTTTCTCCTACAGCATCACCTGGTTGATTAAAGGGAACTCGGCACATCAATATTACCACGTTGCCGCCAGTGCAGCAATTGTAACTTCCTCTCATTGTAACTGGTACTGAAAATGGGGGCACCCCACGTCGCCAACCTATGTGCGCCGGATTTGGATTCAAGACCCCAAGGCACACATGCTCACCTGGATATGGCGCCTTTTGACATAAAGACTGAGAGGATCTAACGTCTACAGTCCTATTTTGTCAGCCACCTCACGCATCCCCATGATGGTGTCGGTGACCAGCTCTCCTAGCTCCACTCCCAGCATTTCGGCTCCCTTATCGATCACCTGCCGGTTCACGCCAGCAGCAAATGCCCTGTCTTTCCATTTCTTCATCACTGACTTTGCCTCCAGATCTGCCACGCTCTTCGATGGTCGGATTATGGCTACTGCCGTGATAAGCCCTGTTAGTTCGTCAACGGCATACAGCGTTTTCTCCATGTTGCTTTCCGGCTCAGCGTCGCTACATATACCCCAGCCATGAGACACAATTGCTCTTATGTATTCCTCTGGCCAAGCTCGCTCCTCCAATATCTGTCGCGCTCTCTTGCAATGCTGCTCGGGGAAACGCTCATAGTCCAGGTCATGCATTAGTCCAACGGTGCCCCACTTCTCCTCATTCTCACCCGCCTTCCGTGCCATGTAGCGCATCACCCCCTCAACGCAGTAGGCGTGCTTCAGCAGGCTCTCACTCTCATTAAACTCCACAAATAGCGACAGCGCTTCCTCGTATGTCGGTACATGCTCCTGCATTTTGCTACCCCCTTGTCCGTGTTTTGGCCTGTCCAAGTCTGTTTACGATGATTTAAATCTAGGTGCTCTTCAAGCGGTAACCGACCAGGATTTGGTCACCCTGTTGGTCCAAGACTATAAACGGTTGGGTTCCAAATGGCAAGGGAGCTGGGCCATGCTCCTTCATGTGATCGCAGGCGCCTCTGCTGCTTTTCTGTCATTGCCTAGCTTTTCTGTCATTGCGAGGAGCGGGATTCCTCGCTTACGCTCGGAACAGGCTCCGCAATCTCGGGGGCTGCAACAGCACAGGAGATTACCACGCCTTCGGCTCGCGATGACCTTACCTAGAGTGGAAATCACCCTGAGTGGGAAATACCCCCGTGCACCAATTCTCAGGCTGCTATGATATAGACCAATATTACGATAGCTTCTATCGCCAGGAGAGGGGGCAAGGTGTACCGGTACACCTTGCCCAAGTTGGCCTTAAAGTACTCTGCTGAAAGTACAAAACAGAGATGGACGGGAGACAGAAGAAGCCCCATCTCTCCGCTTGCGTAGGCCAGCAATAGAGCGTAGCTATTGAGTTCTGAGCCCGAGACCATGAAAGGGAGCAACAGTGGAAAGCTGATGCCCACAAACGCCGTGGCAACCCCCGTGGCGAAACCCATCAGGAAGGGCAGGGCTGCAAGGATGGCTACGGCTGGCAGCCCTATACTCTGCATATCTGAGGTAAGCGCATAGGCGGTACCCGAGCTTTCTATTGTTGCCTTGTATAGCATTACGGCATACAGCAAGAGCAGCATCCTGGGGTCAAGCCCGTATTTCAGCGATTTTTTCAATTCTGGCCGTTTAACCCTTTGTTGCACAGCGCAAAGGATCAACACAAGGGGAAAGGCTATCACTGCATCTACCCCAACCAAGACCAGCAAGACGAGCAATAGGACCGGCCAGGAAGCCTTGAGAAGATTGTACGCTACGCTTCCTGACGCTTTCTCCATCGTCTCCGGGATCTTCTTCAGCTTTAGAATCCTGTAGCTGGAGACGGCTCCAAACGCGATAGCTAGAGCTGTCATAGGCAGGAGCGTTGTTACCACGGAAGAAAGTGGCACAGAGAGTATTACGCTTGCTGTTACGATGGATGGATATACCGGCAAGGAATATTCCCATATGTGTCTGAACCAGTAGTTTATGAATGTGGCTTGCTCTGGGGTCAGTCCTATTCTTTTGACTAAGTCCCGCAAGGCGGTAGCCGAAACCAAGGCTCCAGCGGGCATGGGAACCAGCCCTATTACGGCTGGAGTCAGGTACATAGCAAGTCTCGGGCCTATTCTCTCCATCGTGGCTGCCAGCTTTGTAAGCAGGCCTTTCAGCTCCAATAGCCGGCTCAAGGTCAGAGCGCTTGCAACTATTGCCAACAGTCCAAGGGTCTGGTGGTCCATCAAGGTGCCAAGCATGAGCTCTGGCATGGAGTGTAGCGGCATGATCATCAGGGAAATGATGAGGCTTCCTACAAAGATGGCCAGGCCCACGTGTACCTTTAGCCGCAGGAGAATCAGAATTGCTGCAATGGAGGCCAGCAAAGCTAGCGAAGGGCTTAACATTTCAACACGACATTGCTTGAATCTCGATAACCCACCGTGGCGCGGCACCAATCGAGCGGTGTGTGAGACCCGGGCTTCGCCAACATCTGCCTTGCTCTAAAGCAGAAACGACAACTGCCTATCATCTTGGCTTGGCTGCTCTCTAAGCGGTGCCTCAGATTTGGCGAGCGGGTTGATGCGAGATTATAGACTCTTGGCTTCCTAATGGCAAAGGGCTGCGGCCAAAAGTAGACGCCTGGCCCCCCCCGCCTCCACGCGCCAAGCTGAAGAATGCCTCGCGCAGGCAAAAGCCCAAGGGGTGAAAAGCGTCGGGCGAGGGAATATTCTTCTTCAGGAGGAAGACCACCGAGCCTATGCTACGACCTATCGTGAGAATCATCCCAAAAAGACCGAAATATGATCGTAGCTGTGTGTTAACGCCGCGAATCAAAGCGGTTGGTTATCGCTGAAACGCCAGGAATAATGTAATGCCGTCTCTCTTGTAGCACAGGCTACAAATTGGTATTCTGTTTAGACGGCGGAACTCACCATCTCTCAAAGTCTCGAAGACCTGAGTTTTGAATACGCAAGACGATAAGACAAGAATCCTGTTTGTGTGTGGCGGTAACACCTGCCGGTCTCCTCTGGCAAAAGTGATTCTGGAGCAAAAACTCAAGGCGAGAGGACAACTTGATAGATTCCAAGTCGACTCCGCCGCCTACGATGACCGCACTCATCAATGGGCCAGCATTAATGCCCGACGAGCTGTCACGAAGTTATTTGGAGACGACCTCCTTGCTTCTCATAACGCTAAGAGACTGACGCCTGACCTAGTAGAGCAGTCCGACCTGATACTGGTTATGGAAGCTAGAATGAAAACAGGCCTTCCACCGCAAAAGACCTGGACGCTTAAGGAGTACGCCGGCGGGTCAGGGGATGTAGCAGACCTGTTTGGTGACAGCCTTGAGGTTTATCTGAGCTGCGCTCACGAAATATCCAGCGCCTTGGAAGATATACTCCCCAAGCTGGGCTGAACCTCTTTTGTGGAATATGAACGGGGACAGGCTTCTAAGGATGACCATCAAGGGGCGAATCATTAAAGTGAGTAATCCTCGCTGAAACATTGGGAACGATAAGGTGCAGACTCTCCCATCGCACAGGCTACAATTTGGCTTCTTGTGTATCGGGTATGATCAATTCAGGTTGGGAATAGAGATGCCTATGACCCATCACGCCTTGTTTGCCCGGCGTATCCTAGCTTGAATAGCGTTGACTTCGCCCTGAGTCATAAGGTCTTCTTGGACAGCCATATTCAACAGAACTCCTGTGCGAAAGATAGAAACAGAAGGATTCATTGCTTTGCATGTATCTGCGGCGACACTGTCATCTGTTGCTATGTCGAATCCCCGATGACAAGCAATCGCAATGGAGGCAGATTCACCTCGCCCCAGTCTGTTTTCTAATTGCAGCCTAGCATATGCCCATATTTCTTCTTCTGAACACTCATCAATGGAGATGAACACGAGGGTTCCTTCAGCCTCCAGATCCTTCAAAAGTGCCACTAGTCTCTGTCCTTCCGTGCGCCACTGCCTGGCCTCATTGATAACGTGTTCAGTAACACGGAAACTCAATTTTGGCCAGACTTCTAGAGCTCGGCGCAAAGCACCCGCACTGTACAATCTCGAGACCACATCGTTGTCGAGCACAACTGGTTTCTTGAGAGGCGACATTTACTCATCGCCTTCCTGATTTCCTTGCTGGAACTGTTCCTTAAGCTCATAATAGTTTCTCCGCATAACTTCGGCAAGCTTCTCAAAAGAGATTAGTCTCATTTCATATGCCTTGTAAGCAAGATACTTGTACTGGCGGGGAACCGTGTCAGGTGGCCCTTCCTCCACGCTATACCCCAGTAGGCGGGCAGTTGGTGAGGACGGCACCTGTTGGCTCAAAAGCTCCCTCCACCTGGAAAGGGATAACCTCCTTAGTGACACTAGTCTCCAGCCCATTGCTTCAAAACTCACGCCAAAATATATGGCCAGATGAAGAAGAACCTCGGCAGTTAGCGCAGCTCTTTGGGGGAAGACCAATTGACCTAACACCTCATTGACGCTACGTCTTGGCATTAGGAAAGCAGCAGCAAACGCGTCAGCAAAACGTTCACGCGGGTTTTTGATTTCGAAAGCAGAGCAAGTATCAATGTGGGCTAACTGATTTCGATGAGCAATACAGTGGGCATACTCATGTCCTACCGTGAACGTCCGTCTCCGTTTAGGATGCTGCGAATTGATTAAAATGCAAGCTCCCAGTTGTTCATCGCATGTGAAGGCACCGGAGAATCTCTCTGGGTCCTCTGGTAAATGAAATATCTTGATTCCCCTTTTCCCCTCTAGCAAATCACAAATGTCCTTTATAGGCTGCCCATTGAGCCCCAAGGAGCCTCGCTCAGCTTCTGCCAACTCCTCGGCATGACCAAGCGTTGTTAGTCTAGAGGTCGAGTAATCAGACGGGCTTGGCATTTCTGGTGCTCCGACGAGTTTTCTTAGATCCCGGTAGCTCCTAGACAGCTCATGGAAATTGATAATGGTTTCCTTGGAAACGGAGGCGGTGCCTGCAGCACGCATTAGAACTGCAAAAGAGGCACTGGTTTCACTCTCTTCGAGAAAGAAACTTATGGGGCGCTGATACAGCTTTGCAAACCTGTATAGCTCTACTGCCGATACACGTCGCTTGCCGCTTTCAATCTCCGAAATGGTAGACATGGCAATACCCATACTTTCACTCACTTGCTTCAAGGTAAGGCGCGTAGCTGCTCTGGCCTGCTTTAACGCATGCCCAACCGTAACAGCAGACGGGAACACCGTAATGATAGGCATATTCACCTCCATCCAACCGATGAGGCTGTTTGATTTTGCTCTAGCTTTGGATTTGGCTTTGGCTTGACTATCCCGGAAATTCTTCACCTCCAAATTCTCTAGTGCGACCCTTTAGGGCGTGCAGCACAAGGTTAAAGTCGCACAGTAGATTCTTAGACGCCCCCGCCAATTTCGGAAATCCAGAAATCTATGCCTTTTGCAAAAAGTCTATCAGCCGAACTTTCGCAAGTCAATAGTTTTATGGCGCACAAGAAAAAT
>CAYVSN010000085.1:0-5741 GCA_964453875.1 uncultured Dehalococcoidales bacterium | reverse complement strand
GACATCAACTACACCTTTGGCCGCTGTGCCGCCAGCTAGCTCTAGTACCAGTTGAGTAGCCTTTTTCAACGGCAACAATGGCAGATTCGAGTTCAGCCCCTTATCAAAGCGTATAGAGGCTTCGCTTCGCAGTTGCAGATAGGCACATCCCCGGCGAATAGCAGCTTGATTGAAGTTCGCCGACTCAAGCAGAATCGCATCAGTCTCTTCCCTAACCTCAGTATCCAGCCCTCCCATTACTCCAGCGATAGCTACAGCCCTCTCTTTATCGGCGATAACCAAAATGTCTTGGTTGAGTGCACGCTCTACACCGTCCAGAGTCGTTATGGTTTCACCATCCCTTGCACGTCTAACGATAATCTGTCTGCCCTCAAGCTTGTTGTAGTCAAAGGCGTGAAGAGGCTGGCCATATTCCAGCATCACATAGTTGGTGGCATCAACGACATTGTTAATCGGGCGCATCCCATAGCTACTTAGGCGTTGTTGTAGCCAACTGGGGGAGGAGCCCATGCTTACTCCTTTGATCAAGCTAGCACAATACCTGGGACATAGATCGGGGTCTGCTATGTCAACGGAGACAAACAAATCTATGGAAGCCTCTACCTCTTCATAATGAACCTCAGGCAAGTTGAGCGTCTGCTCAGTAAGAGCAGCAATTTCCCTGGAAATGCCCATGACAGACAAGCAGTCCGGGCGATTGGGTGTTATGTCAACATCAAGAATCACATCGCCTAGATACTCATTAAGAGGCATACCTAAAGGAGCCTCATGCGACAACACCATGATGCCCTCATGGCTATCGGAAATTCCCAGCTCTTTTTCTGAGCAAACCATACCCTCGGAAACAATCCCGCGGATCTTAACCCGCTTCAGAGTCACGACTTCTCCACTGTGACCATCTATGAGCTCGGTTCCCAGAGGGGCGAAAGGAACCTTTTGACCAACGCTGATGTTAGGGGCACCGCAGACCACAGTGACTTGTCGTCCCCCAAGATCGACACTAGCTAGCTTTAAGCGATCAGCGCTAGGATGAGGACTTACAGCTATTACCTCCCCTACTACCATATTCTCCCAATTGCCACCCAGAGCTTCCATCCTCTTGACTTCCACACCCGCCATGGTTAGCCTCTCAGCCAGTTCCTTGAGAGGAATCCTGATATCAACGTAGTCTTTAAGCCACTTAACTGAAACCTTCATGTCAGCTCTCAGAAATTCAGAACTGCTTCAAGAACCTCAGGTCATTACTGTAAAAGAGGCGAATATCCTCTATGCCGTAGCGAAGCATAGGAATACGTTCAACGCCCAGGCCAAAAGCAAAGCCGCAATGGACCTCAGGATCGATATCGATCTTCTTGAGAACATCGGGATGCACCATCCCGGCACCCAATATTTCGATCCAGCCCGTGTAGCCACATAATCGGCAGCCGCCTCTATTACAGGCCAAACAGTCAATAGCTACTTCTACTCCAGGTTCCACAAAGGGGAAATAGTCACAGCGGAAACGAACTTTCCTTTGCTCACCGAAAAGACGACGACAGAATTCAAATAGAGTGCCTTTCAAATCAGCCAAGGTGATGTTTTCATCCACGGCCAACCCTTCAACCTGATAAAACATGGACTCGTGGGTGGCATCAGTTGCCTCATAGCGGTATACTCGCCCTGGTACGATAACCCTTATCGGTGGGCGTCTTTTCTCCATGATTCTAATTTGCATCGGTGAAGTGTGGGTCCGCAAAAGCCTCCCCTCCATCTCAGAATCTATCCATAAAGTGGCAAACATATCACGGGCCGGATGGTAACGAGGAATGTTCAAGGCCTCAAAGTTATAATAATCCCACTCCACATCAGGTCCCTCAAAAACCTGAAAACCCATGCTCCTGAAAATATCACAAATCTCTCTGAGTGTCTGAGTGACAACGTGAGACCGTCCTGCAGAGATAGGCTTCCCAGGTAGGGTAACGTCCAGCCTTTCCTGCTGTAAGGAAGAGATGAGGTGGACTTCTTCCACAATCCTCTTCTTTTCAACTAACCGTGATTCCAAAGTGCTCTTCACTTCATTGGCCCGAGCTCCTACCTTTCGCCGCTCCTCTAGAGGCAAGGTAGCCAGAGAGCGCAAAATTCGAGTTAGCCCGCTTTTCTTACCCAGGTAACGGACCCGCCACAACTCGAGTTCATCAGGCTCACTGATCTTGTTTAGCTCGCCCAAAGCCTGGATGTGAAGCTCTTCAAGCTGTTCTAGCATTCTTTGAGGCAAGACTAGCCTGCAGTTTTTATTGAAGCCACTAATTTAGCAAAGCTTTCGGGATCCCTAACTGCCATCTCAGCAAGCATTTTGCGATTTATTCCCACATCTGATTTCCTTAGTCCAGACATTAGCTGGCTGTAAGAAAGTCCACTAGCCCTTGATGCAGCATTAATGCGAGTAATCCATAGCTTCCTGAAATCGCCTTTGCGTTCACGACGATGACAATAGGCATAATCCAAAGCATGAAGCATCGATTCGTGAGCATCACGATATAGCTTGTGCCTTGTAGCCCGATGTCCCTTGGTTAGCTCGAGCACCTTTTTGTGACGCCGGTGACTGACTTTTCCGCTTCTAGACCTTGGCAAGATTATCCCCCTTCAACTTCAGATTCTTAGACAGCACCCCAATCCATTCTTATCGCTTTACGTTATTTGTAAGGCAAAAGCTTCTTGATTTTTCCCTTATCTGCGGAAGAGACTGGTATCAACTGATCATAGAGGCGCTTCGTCCTGGGAGCTTTTTTCCTCCTTAGATGGCTCTTGCCGCACTTGGCGCGCATGAGCTTGCCGCTGCCTGTCACACGAAAGCGCTTCTTCGCTCCTTTATGAGTCTTGATCTTTGGCATCTGATTTTTCCTCTTTGGATTTTCCTGTAGAAACGGGGTAAAGAATCAAAGCTATACTCCTTGCCTCCTCAGTAAGGTGGTCGCTCGTGGTAGCTACTTCCCTCAAAGCCCCCGTTAACCTTTGCAGCACTCTTCTACCCAGCTCGGGATAGATAACCTCGCGCCCCCTAAATCTCACCACCACCTTTACTTTGCTACCCTCTTCTAGCAGTTTCTTGGTTGTTCTAATCTTTGATTGTAGGTCATGCTCACCGATGTTCGGCCTTAAGCGGATTTCCTTAAGCAATCCAACTCTCTGGCCCTTTTTTGCCCTCTTTTCTTTCCTAGTTTGCTCATACTTGTACTTTCCGTAATCGAGAATTCGACACACAGGCGGCATCGCTGTTGGTGCTACTTCCACTAAGTCCAGATCACGCTCCCACGCAATCTGCAATGCCCGTTCCAAGGGCAATATCCCTAACTGCTCCCCCTTATCCCCTATGAGCCTAACTTCCCTAGCTCTAATCCGCCTATTGATTCGTAATTCTTTTACTATATGCCCTCCGCCTCCAGAGCAATTTAAGACTTAGCTTCTATGGCCGCCTGTATTAGATCCTTAACTTGCGAAACACTCCGCATGCCCATATCCTCGCCGCTCCTCAGGCGAAGCGACATGTTTGACGAAGCCACCTCTTTATCACCAACTATAAGCATATATGGAATCTTCTGTAGTTGGGCTTCCCTTATCTTCCAGTTCATCCTCTCTGCACGCTCATCGACTCGACCACGAACACCCTCTTCCTCAAGCTCATTTTCTATCTTCCGCGCATAGTCAACATGACGATCTGCTATGGGAATTATCGCTACCTGAACCGGCGACAGCCACACAGGGAAAACGCCGCCATAATGCTCAGTAAGACAGGCTACGAAGCGCTCCATACTACCTAAAACGGTACGATGTATCATGACTACAGGGTGTTCTGCACCATCATCACCAATGTAACAAACATCAAAGCGCTCTGGCAAGTTAAAATCGACCTGAATCGTAGGACCTTGCCAGGCGTGCCCCAAGGCATCTCTAAGCTTGATATCTATTTTGGGTCCATAGAAAACTCCCTCGCCGGGATCTAGGTCATATGGTAGCTCAAGCTTTCCCAATACGCTTGCTAGAGAGTCCGTAGCTTCGTCCCACATTCGGATGGTTCCCACATATCTCTCTGGGCGTGTAGATAACAGCAGTTCATAATCACTGAAGCCAAAAGTAGACATCATGAACTGCGCCAACTTCAGAACCCCTGCTACTTCTGCCTCAATTTGATCCGGCCGGCAGAAAATATGCGCATCATCTTGAGTAAATCCTCGCACTCTGGCCATACCGTGCAACACGCCAGTTCGCTCGTACCGATATACTGTGCCCAGCTCTGCATACCGCAAGGGTAAGTCGCGATAACTGCGTAGCTGACTCTTGTAGATTAGGATATGTCCCAAGCAATTCATAGGCCTTAGTATGTATTGCTGCCCTTCGACTTCAATTGGTGAATAGAGATAATCGCGGTAGAAATCCCAGTGCCCACTGGTCTTCCATAAATCCAGCTTGGCAATATGAGGGGTGTAGACGATATCATAGCCTCGCTTAATGTGCTCTGCTTTCCAGAAATCCTCTATTATCTGCCGAATCAGAGCACCTCTAGGATGCCAGCAAACCAGGCCAGGGCCAATTTCCTCATGGATGCTGAAGATGTCAAGCTCTTTGCCTAGCTTTCGGTGGTCTCGCTTCATGGCTTCAGCCTGGCGCGCCAAATAGTCTTCAAGCTCCGCTTGACTGTCGAAAGCCACACCATAGATTCTTTGCAACATAGGGCGCCTTTCGTCGCCACGCCAATATGCTCCGGCTATATGAGTTAGCTTGAATGCTTTGATTTCGCTTGTGGACGCCACGTGAGGACCACGGCACAGATCAGCAAATGAGCCTTGCTTGTAAATAGTTACTCTGTTGTCTGGAAACTCGTCAATAAGCTCCAGCTTGTACGGTTGATCAGTAAAAAGCTGGCGTGCCTCCTCTTTGTCTACTTCCTCTCTGATGAAAGGATAATCGGCATCGACAATCTCTCTTATCTTATTCTCAATTGCCGGCAGGTCTTCTGGCGTTAGCGGGCGTGCTAGCTCAAAATCATAATAAAAGCCGTCTTCAATAGCTGGCCCAATTCCAAATTTGACTCCCGGGAAAATCGATTGCACTGCCTCGGCCATGACATGCGTCGTAGAATGTCGCATTTTCTCCAAATTCTCTTCCCTACTCATCCTTGGATTCTCATCACATTAGGCAAAACGATTCATGTGTGAAGCAAGGTTTGCAAAAAGAAGCTCCATTAGGGAGTCAAGGTAAGATAAGTTAACGACTTTCACCCTCTGCGATACGAGATTGTTCCAGGGATTCCTTCTCTACCAAAGCGAGCGCCTTTCAACCGTCTCGATCATATCCTCTCTTACCTTCCCACTTTCCAGAAGCCTTTCCCCTAATTCCTTAGTCTCCAAGTCTGAATTTGACAACCCTTCAATACTACCATACAAAAGCCACAGAGTTGCTGGATCCACCTTCAATCTCGCTTCGTTCCGTTTGACTGGCGCAATCAAAGTCACTCCGCTCAGACAGTATATCAAGATAATCGTCGCCACTGAAGACGACTCCCAGACTTCCCTTTGCGAAGAAACAGCTCATCCTGGCTTTGCGGCAGATGCTCCTTTCCTATCGACAACCCACGCCGCTAATTCTATCCTATCCAGCGACGCTTAGCAAGCTTTCCACGGCTCTATACTGATTTGTGTGGAGAAGCGACAAGGTGGTAAGAATCCCGAAGCAAAGAGAATAAAAGGAAGGAGGTCTTACCACCG
>CAYVSN010000084.1:0-5774 GCA_964453875.1 uncultured Dehalococcoidales bacterium | reverse complement strand
ACAATCTAGCGGATTGTTGCCCGACTTGCTGCTAGCTTTGCTAGTTGTGTGATCACCCACGTCGTGCTTTGTTTCGTAGTGAACCGTATTGGTCTGGATCTGTGTATCGAGAATATGTGCGGGATAACGCTGAGCACAGCGGCTCAAGCCGTCATCTATGACCACCATCTACTGGAAGAATGAGAATTCAAGGAAAGAACGGCTAAGGTATGGGAGGTAGCGAAGGGAGAGGGAAAGCGAATGGTGTCCGCGGCTGAGGAATTGGGAGATGAGCCTCTCATCTTGAGTTGTTGGGGGATGTGGTATACATGGCGTGCTGCCTTTCCCTCTCATTGCGGAGTGGGAGGAGAGCGTCGGCGATGATATTTAAGTTGTCATCTCTCTTCTGGATTATTCCTTCAACTACAACTAGTGGCTCAAGCTTGAAGACCTGTCTATACTTTTTGTATATGCTTGGTTTGACTACCACATTTACTATTCCGTCCTCGTCCTCTAGCGTAATGAAGGCAAAACCTTTAGCAGTAGCAGGTCTTTGCCTGATAATGACATAGCCAGCTATCCTTACTCGGGTATTGGGGAAAAGCTGAGCGATCTCAGAGCTTTTGAGCAAGCCGTCTCTTGATATGTCTTTTCTCAGCACCTGCATCGGGTGATATTTGGTGGATAGTCCCTGTACCTCGTAATCTGCCTTCATCTGCTCAAGTTCAGTCAAGTCAGGTAAAGAGACTCTGGTATCACCAAATGCTAACGGTAGTTCCCCCGGATGCTGCTTCTCTAAGAGGCCAAGTTGCCACAATAGCTCTCTTTTGGGGCAGCCAAAGGAATCGAAGGCGCCAGCGAGGACAAGGTTCTCTACAAGCTTCCTCTCCAGCCTGGCCCTGGAACAGAAATCTCCAAGTGAAAGATAACGAGTACTTTCCCTTTCAGCCACTATTTGGCTTGTGGCTTTTTCTCCCACTTCCTTTATATATATAAAGCCAAGCCTGACCTTGCCGCCTTCAACAGTGCACTTAGCACTGCTTCTATTGATGTCTACGGGTAGAATTTCTATCCCATGCCTTTTGGCATCATGCACAATGACCTCCGGGGAATAAAATCCCATGGGCTGATTATTGAGCAAGGCACAATAGAACTCGGAGGGATAGTGTTTCTTAAGCCAGGCAGATTGATAACAAAGCAAGGCGAATCCGGCAGCATGGCTTTTGCAAAAGCCATATTGGGCAAATCCCTCAAAGGCGGCAAAGATGCGACTTGCTGTGTCGCTCTCCACTCCATTCTTCTTTGCTCCTTCCATAAACCTCTGCTTCATCTCATCCATAGCGTCTTTTGCTCTCTTTCGGCTCATTGCCCTTCTCAAGGAATCAGCCTCACCCGGCGTGAAATTAGCTATAGTAGTGGCAACCTGAATTACCTGCTCCTGGAATAGGAGAACCCCCAAGGTATCTTCAAGTATCAGCTTAAGCTTTGGATGCAAGTATGTTACCTTTTCCAGGCCCTTCCTCCTTCTAATATAGGGATGGACCATATTTCCTTGAAGAGGCCCTGGCCTGATAAGAGCTGTCTCGATAGTCAGGTCTTCGATGGAGCGTGGTTTTGTCTGCGGCAAAGTTTGCATTTGAGCCCGGCTCTCTACCTGAAATACACCCATAGTATCGCTTTGGCAAATCATGTCGTAGACCTCTTTATCATCCAGAGGCAGTCTATCCAGGTCAAGCTTTATGTTGTGATTTCCCTCCACAAGCTCACAAGCTTCGTGAACAAGCGATAGCATTCTTAAGCCAAGCAAGTCCACTTTTATCAGTCCAGCATCGGCAACGCTGTCTTTATCCCACTGGCAGACTATCCTGCCTGGCATAGTGGCTTTCTCAAGGGGCACTATGTCAGTCAGAGGACAAGAGGAGATGAGCATCCCTCCATTATGAATAGATAGGTGCCTGGGGAAATCGGCGATTTCCCGGCAAAGGGAAGCGAATTCTTGCCATGGCATGGAAGTGAAATAGGTTTGGAACTCCTTGATGCTTGCAAGGTCTTGCTCTATCTCCGTGGCTCCATATGCGGAAACTGACTTTGCCATCCTATCAAGGAGGTAAACTGGCATCCCTAATGCCTTGCCTACCTCTCTTATGGCATTTCTTGCCTGGAAGGTGACATAGGTGCAGACCATAGCAGTACGCTCCTGTCCATATTTCTCATAAACGTATTGAATGAGCTTCTCCCGATGATTCGTGGATACGTCTATATCAATGTCAGGAATGGATGACATTTCCTCATTCAAAAACCTGCCAAGAAATAGCTTATTTTTGATGGGGTCGACTTTGGTTATGCCCAGAATGTAAGCCACTATGGAATTAGCTGCCGAACCCCTTCCCTGAGCAGGAATGCCATTTCTCCTGGCGTAATCCATGATATCCCACACGACGAGGAAGTAGCCCGATAGGCCAAGTTTGC
Source organism: uncultured Dehalococcoidales bacterium (assembly GCA_964453875.1). Classification (GTDB taxonomy): domain Bacteria; phylum Chloroflexota; class Dehalococcoidia; order GIF9; family AB-539-J10; genus JADFUX01. The sequence continues at coordinate 3,326 of CAYVSN010000084.1, read as the reverse complement.
CTATCAGATTAAGCTCGCAATTAACCCTGGCTTCTATCTCCGGGCTTATATTTTCATACCTATCGTGTACCTTTTGCCAGCATAACTTAGCTAAATAGCTATCTTCAGTCTCACCTCGGGGTAGGGGAAAGTCTGGGAAACGGTAGCTTGAGAAATCGAGATTGACATTGCATTTCTCAGCTATGGCAAGCGTACTTGAAATCGCTTCAGGGTAATCAGGGAAAAGCTGCGCCATTTCTTCAAAGGATTTAAGGTAAAACTCGGAGTTCACTCTCAAGGACTGGCACTCGTCCAGGGTTGTCCGGTTTTTAATACATGTAAGTACATCATGAAGCTTATGCCCTTCCTTTCTGGCGTAGTGAATATTGTTGGTAGCCACATAAGCTAACTCGAGGTTTTTTGCCAGCTCAACCAAGGCGCGGCAAAGTTGCTCATCCTCAGGGTATAGATTGTTCTGAAGCTCAATGTAGGAGTCCTCCCTGCCAAAGATATCTATATACCTCTTGGCTGCTTCATAAGCCTTCCCCGCCTGCCTGGAAAGGATTGAGCTGGCTATTTCCCCGCTTCGGCAACCAGAAAGACAAAGTAAGCCGCCAGAATGCTGAGCCAGGCTTTCCAGATCGAGGACAGGTCTGCCTTTCTCGCCTTTAAGCTGCGCCCGGGTTATCAGTCGGCATAAATTGGAATAACCTGTGTTATTTTTGGCGAGCAAAGTAACATGGTGCCCGCCTTGTAAAGTCATCTCCGCTCCAATAATAGGCTTGATACCAGCTTTAAGGCATGACTTGTAGAAGCGGATAGCCCCATATAAGCCATCATGGTCGGTCAGAGCTAGTGCAGGCATGCCAAGACCTGCCGCCCGACCTACCAAGTCCTCTGGATGAGATGCACCATCAAGGAGAGAGAAATTGGAATGGCAGTGAAGCTCTACGTAGTTAGCCATGAGGCGCCTCAGTTCGGATGCTGGGTTTGCGTAAGCTATCTAAAAGTTGACCAGCTTTTAACTCTGCTTCTAGGAAGCAATTGATATATTGCCGAAGTAGCTGGCGAAATTCTAAAGATAATCTATTGCCCAGTTTAAGTCTGCGTACGGCGGCAATATCGCTTTTCCGTAAGAAACGCCTCGGTTTCATATCCGTTTGCCAATTTAGTCATAAATGCGCTGTAGGTACCAAGCTCCGGTAAGCGAATCTCGATAGAGCTCGCAGATAATGCCAGTTTCAGTTTCGACTTGAAAATACTCTCTTTCGATAGCTCTCTTCCACCATCCCTGGGTTATTCGCCATCGTTTAAGCGCCTGTCCTATCCTCTCTGTCCTCCCTTTGTAGAGGAAGGCGATTGGCTCATGTTGATTGCCTTCCTTAACTTCAAGCTTTACAGGTCGTTGAAATAGCCTGGTCATTTCCCTTAAGAATCAAATTCGATGAAGGAAAAAGAGTCCTCTGGCAATGTAGCATTTAGTTTACATAACGCCTTTCTAACTACAGCTTCGCCATGCCTTTGTTGAAGCCCATTTATTGATGATGCCAGCTTTTTCTTACGTATTGGTGGCTTATCCAGAAATGAAGTCTGTTTTCCCTCTTCGGCACAAAACTCAGTTAACGTTAGTCTCATTTCATTTACTGGAGCGGTAAACCTCGCCTTCTCCAGACAGTGTCTTAAGTGGCGTAACATTGTTTCCTTACACGATGTCGCCTCCTTAAAGTGAAACACTCGCTGAACAAGATGGCCGTTGGCAAAACTTAAAGACATTGTTAGCCCACGACAGTACTGCCAACGCTGTTTCAGTTGCCAGCTCAATTTGCCCAGGAGCTCATCAGCTTTCGCCAAAAGGAAGGCTAGATTCTCAGCGGGAGGCTCAAAGCAAAACTCTTCTTTTAGCATTTCAAGTTTGCCCCAAGGCATCAGTCTTGAGCTATCAATGCCATTTGCCAGCTCCCATAACCTTTGACCTTCCCCGCCAAACTGAAGGTTGACTGCTTCACATGACAATTCCGTCAGCTCACCCATTTTATAAATACCAAAGAGCTTAAGCCTTCTTAGCGATTCAAACGAAATAGGCAATAAATCTACCGGCAAATCTTTCAGAAATTCCCTTTCCTTACCCTCTGAGACGATAAGAGCTTGACCTGGCTCAGCAACTTGACTAGCCATTTGAGCTAGGAATTTGTTTGAGGCAATAGCTATAGACGCCTGGAAGTGAATCTTCTTCTTAATAGTTTCGTTGATCTCTTGAATGAAGCGAGCTTCATCGTGCTCGTAACTAACGTCCATAAAAGCATAAGCTAGAGTCGTGGCCTCTATCACGGGGCTGTGATCGGCAAGCAAAGCAAGAACATAGGTAAAAGCATTGTTGTATTTCTCCTCAGCTAAAGGGAGGAATTGCCCTTGTGGACACAAAGCATAAGCCTGACGTAAGGGCATGCCTCGCTTGATACCATGTGTTATCGCCTCTTCCGAAGCATCGTAGACAGATTTTAATTCATAAGGAAAGCCCCCAATTATAATCGGCTTTCCTGGTATTGCACCGTTATCTCTGGCTTCAACTTGAACAGCGAAATGGGGAAAGAAAAGACATCCGACCCTCATCCTTTGACCTCTTCACAATCGAAAAGCTAGCGATCTAGTCTTCTCACCACAGCCACGACCTTCCCCTGTACCTCTACATTCTCAGGATTGACGTAGATGGGCTCCATCTGCTCATTTGCTGGCTGGAGACGAATGCAACTCGGCTCTCGATAGATCCTTTTAAGCGTCACCTCTTGTTCACCCTTCAGCCACACGGCCGCCATCTCTCCGTCTTCGACAGTTTGTGTTGATTCCATGATGACGATATCTCCATCAGCTATAAATGCATCAATCATTGACATCCCTTTAACCCTTACGGCGTAAATATTGCCCTTGTCTCCTACAACGTCCTTTGGCAGCTTGAGCAGCTTTTCCGGCGTGCTTACCCAGCTATTCGAGTCGGGGACAGGGATGGGCTCGCCTGCTGCCACAGCGCCCAAAAGAGGCACACCCACAATATCCTTTTCTACAAGCTGGATGCTTCTAAAAACCTCGGGGTCCCGATGAATACGACCTTCCCTCTCCAGGACATTCAGGTGGTGCTGAACCACTGCTGTTGAACTAAGGCCACAGCCTTTCACAATATCCCTGACAGTCGGCGAATAACCCCTCTCATCAACAAAATCCTGTATAAATTTAAGGATGGTCTCTCGAGTGTCACTAGTTCTGGGCTTTCCCATCTTCACTCCTTCCATTTGTTTACGAACAAATGTTTTTAGAACAATTGTACAACTAATATTTAGGGTTGTCAAGATGTT
>CAYVSN010000083.1:3678-5835 GCA_964453875.1 uncultured Dehalococcoidales bacterium | reverse complement strand
AATCTTGCCGATATCGTGAAGCAAAGCGGCGGTGCTTATCCTGGACACTTCGTCGGGGGGCAAGCCGATGGCTTCAGCCAAAGCTACAGCATAGGCATTGACTTTCCTGGAATGACCATAGACGTAGGGATCCCTAGCCTCCACTGCTGCGGCTAAGGCATAAACGGCACTCAAGCCACTACCCCTGGTGTAGGTCCCAGATTGTGGTGCTGGCTCAGATAGAATCTTGGAGGAAAGATAAACTCGATTTCCGCCAGTTCGCTTGGCATAATAAAGAGCCGTATCCGCTGAAGTGACAAGCTCGCTCGACATCAGTCCATCTGAAGGGTAGCTAGCCAAACCAACACTGCAGGTCACTGCAGTTTCCCTTGCTTTCATCTCGGTATCAATCTGGGTCCGAACTCGTTCAGCCACGGCGTAGGCATCGTCCACAGTCGTCTGAGGCAAAATGACAACGAATTCGTCGCCACCGTAACGGAAGGCTTGATCCGCACCCCTGATCGAGTTCTTGACGGTCCTCCCTATTTGCCTTAGGACTTCGTCCCCGGAGGGATGTCCATATATGTCGTTGTAGGTCTTAAAGCCATCAAGGTCAAGCAGCAATAAGGAGAATACACCGCCATAGCGTGAATGGAAAGCAATCCCTCTGTTGAGCTGTTCCTCGAAATGGCGTCGGTTAAATAGCCCCGTAAGCTCATCAATACGGCTACTCTGCTCAACCCTGGCGTAAAGCTCGGAATTCTCGATAGGCATAGCAATCTGTAAAGCCAAATGCTCCAAAATTCTTATTTGCTTGGGGCTATAAGCGTCCGGGCGGCGAGTAGCGAAAGTCAGACTGCCGATGGCCCTACCTTCGGCGATCAATGGCAAGTAAACGATGGAGCGAATTCCCTGCCTCAGATGATACTCTCCAGTCCAGAATCTATGGTGTCGTGCCAGATCGGCTTCATATAAGCTTCTCTTCTCTCCACAAACCCTCTGCGTAGCTGTCCCCTCAAGTGGTATCTCCTCTCCCGTCTGCCACGCTGAGCCAACAGTGCTAGATAGAGCCCAGAAGCGAACCTGGTCTCCTTGAATCAGAGCAACCGTTGCCCACTCAACATCAATAAACTCCTTTAAGTCGTTGGCAAAACTCTCAAATATCTCCCGGATGTTAACGCTAGAGGTTATCACTGCAGTCAAACGGTTTATAAGGGTTAACTCTTCGTCCCGTTCTCGCTGTTGCTCGTGGAGGTATTCTTTTTTCATGCTCGCAGCCACACTAGCCGCAACGGACTCCACCAGATCCAGATCCTCAACGGTATAAAGCTGGTTATTTTGCTTGTTACCTACCGCCAGAACAGCCACAACCTCACCCTTGTTCATCAGAGAAACGAATATCTCCACCCCGGCTGATCGAATTTCTTCCCTTTCCTCCTGCCACATACCTGCAAATTCAGGGAGGATGCTGAGGTTTCTTTCAGGCAATATTTGGGCCTTCTGCTTCAGCCAAGTGAGGACAGGGCTGTCTCCCCGCAATTTCAGCTTTCGCATAGGATTATGTTCCAGAGGGGGATAGATAAAGAGGGCGTTGAAATCCTGGCTTTCAGTTTCGGGCAAAAGCAAACAGGCTCTTCGGCAACCAATAGATTCAGAGAGCAGGGACACAAGTTCGTCGCCAAACTCCTGCAGAGAGGGGACACTGTGTGCTTTAGCGGTAAAGTCAGATAATCGCCTCCGATAGTAATACCTTTCCCTAGTGAAAGCGTGCTCCATCCCTTCCCGCCAACGCCCGCGAACCTTGTGCGCCAGGAATATGATAAGCGGCATTCCTATGCAGAAGGCTACCGCCAACGTACGAAAGTCAATATCAAAGTCAAACATCAAGTGGATAAGGAAAAAGAGAAGGGCGAAAAGACCAATGCCGAGACCGTAGTAGCCTGCCCACGTCAGCCCACGGCGGAAAACGACTCTGACATCTACCAAGCGATGTGCCACCACGGCGTAGGTCAGGATGCAGGCCATGAAAAGGTTGCCGATATGGGCCGCAGGATACTTCCCTGCACCGGGAGCAAAAGAACTAAAGAGGAAGACTATCATGATGAAGGTGGCAACAAGCAAGTAAGCGATTTGATTACGCTCTGAAGGGTCAGGCGAAGTCTTGCGCCTTTGCACCAA
>CAYVSN010000083.1:0-3578 GCA_964453875.1 uncultured Dehalococcoidales bacterium | reverse complement strand
AAGCGATTTGATTACGCTCTGAAGGGTCAGGCGAAGTCTTGCGCCTTTGCACCAAAGAATATATATCCTTGGCAGCCACAGTGAAGAGCATAAGCAAACCTATAGCAAGAGTAAAGATGCCGTAGTCAACATCGATACCGCTGGCAGTGATTTCGATGCTCTCTGGGATATAACCCAAGACTGCCAAGGCAATAGTGATTATCACGAAAGCGTAAGCGAGCGGTATCTTGACGGGTTGAGGCTGAAAGAAAGAACGGAGGAAGTAATGGAATTGAACCACTGTCAATATGACAAGACAAATAACAGCTTTGACCAAGACGAGTTTAACCTCGTACTCCAGGAACAAAGCGCTACGGAAGAAGATGTCAGTGAGACTCCACATCATGGCAGGAATCAGGAAGAAGAAGAAAAGCCTTTGTTGCCTTTGCCAAGGACGGTTCAAGAGCAAGATGACAATTAGAGGGATGTAAGCGATGGTAGCGATTAGAGGAATAAGAGCATGCGTATTCATAGGTTGTGCAATTATTGATACAAATTTGGCGCCTGTCAAGTGGAACTAAGGTACTGCTTCCAGACCGCTTCGTCGTTTACGGCAGGATTAGCAGTCGTGAGGCGTAGCCGAAGCAAACCTGGAGCCGGGTTCCTCGCTTGCGCTACGAACAAGCTTCCCAATTCAGAACGATCATAAGATTGCCACGCCTTCGGCTTGCGCAAGAGACTGCTTCGCTCCGCTCGCAATGCCCCCCACATGTCATTGCGAGGCATGTCAGTGTAGTACGAGGCTTTAGCCTCGTGCCGGGGAGGAGGGCACGACCCTAAAGGGTCGTACTACATCTATGGCATTGCCACGCCTTGAGGTCGCAATGGCAAGGAGGCAAGACTCGCAACGGCTGTGCGGGTTACCGTGGTTCAGGGCCATGCCTCACAATAGGGAGCAGACAATATTACCCGCCTCACCGACGTAGCTGTGGGTCCTTAGACCTACAGGGCGAGACTAAAACCTCACCCTACGATTGGGAAACAACGTAGCTGTGCGGCTTAGTCCCAGGGACAGGGATTGAAATGTCGCCCTTTCTGTCTTTCCGGGGGAACAAGCGCCGACGCAATCCCAGAGAGACTGCTTCGCTTCGCTCTCAATGACAGTTCAAGCTGGGCTCAGCTAACGAGCAGCCGCTCGCTCAGCTTCAGTTGCAGGCACGGCTTCCACCACCACCTTTGGAGCCCCAAGCAAAGACAGCATCTTCTCAGGGGGGTTAATATGGACCGGCTTAAGGTGACCTAAGTCAGCGCCTTCAGCCTCTCTTTGCGATACATAGTTGGCAAAGGCACCCTGGGGAAGGAAAGTAACCTCTACTGGTTTTAAGCCGAGCACGGTCTCTGGGTCTCCATAAGCGCCGTAGATATTGTAGTGATATACATTGTCCAATTTTAGAAACTCCTCATATACCGCCGCTGCTACGGCCTTTTCACTGGCAATATAGTCACCTTTGGGCTCAATATAAACGTGCAGTAGCGGCTTGTCACCGGCTACTCGTTTGCACGCCGCCCAATCTGCATAAGGAATGCCGCTGTTTTCGATTGCCTCCCAGATCAGCTTCTCCGTCAGGTGACCAAACCCGGTGATGTCAATAAGGTCATCAGCCCTGCTATGAAACACCATCTGCGGAATATCAATGTTTAGCTTCTCGTTTCGCAGCGAGGTTATCCTAATCATATCGCCAATTCTGTGCCTGGTCATGATGCCGCCATGAAGATTAGTGATGACTATCTCATATTTTTCACCAGCTTTCACCTCATCAAGCAAAATGGTTTTCGGCTGGTAGGAATGGTCCAATTGCCATTTGAAATGTTCCCTCTCTGGGATAAACTCAAAGAAGTTCAGACTGGGGACAAAGGTCATACCTTCGTAGTCCCAAGTCTGCGTGGCATAAACACAGCCTTCGGTGCCAGCATATAGCTCAAGTGGACACTTCCCCCACAGTTCTTCCACCCTTTTCTGGAAAATGGCGCTGTCTGTCCCACCACCCAGAATTCCTTTGACTGACCATATGTCTTTGGGCAGCATAGGCCGACGAGCTAGTTTGCTCTTGACTAATCCCCTTGTCACACGGAACAGCGCGTTGGGATGAGCTAACAGAAAGCGAGTATTTATCTTTCCCGACTGCCGCTTCAACTGCTCTCCCACGGCAACTAGAACAGAGGGCAAACCACCAAAACCATCAAGACCCCGATATAGAGCCTCTTGAAAGCCAAGTTCTATCTTTTGCGTGAACGAGATTTCCTCGCCACCATTGGAAGGCAGAAAGTCGCAGTCGGTGGCCCGTCGAACAAATTCGCCGATGGCACCCGTGGCATAGGAGGGAGGCCCCACGGTAAACAGGACTTTCATATGTTGTCTTAACCTGGATGCGTCACCACGTCTATCACAAAGCGCAAACAGGGTGAGAGCTCCGCATACCTTCTCAGATTCAGCGACGAAATCCTCGGGCATAGGCACCCACTTAACATCGTATTTGCCAGTGTAGCCCGAAGTTCGCACCCAGTGAGCCACCTTCGCCGGCAATACATCTTCCCTTTTCTCCACAAGCTCAGGACAATAATCGGCATAAGTGGTCAAGGGCACCTGCTCCCTGAACTCCTCCACGGTTTCGGGCATAGCTCCGCGCATCACTTTCCTGCCCAGCTCGCAATTCTTCAACAGCTCAATCTGCTCCAAAAGAAGCCTCTTCTGGATGGACATAAATTGCTCCAAGCTGAGGTCAATAAAGCCACAGCACATCTGCCATAGCTCTTCCTTCCTGCCCTGACGCAGCAAGTCGATCGGCCTTACCATAGCACACCTCCAAGCTAGTTTAGTCTGGGGACACTATGGCAGGCCTTGAACTTGGTTGGGAAGTGATTGGGTTCTAGAAGATAGTTCTATTTAAAGCTGTAGAAGTTATGACCCAGAGGAAAATTTGCGAGGAAATAGCAAATCTCTAAGAGCTTTTGCCCTTTCCTGATCCACCCAGAGACTGCAGGCTTTGGCTTAACTTTTCAATTTCTTTATCCTTAGGCTCCTTGCCCAGCTCCAATCCGTAGCTGATAAAGAAATCTAAGAAGCTCCGCAGCATCTCTTTCATTCCCTGCTCAAACTGGCAAAACTCCTCTCTGGTTACGCCGTTTTGCCTTTTGCCTTCCTCCCCCAACTGGCTGTCGATAAGAAAGCTGATGAACTCGGACCGGTTCAGATCACCACGATTGTCATCTATCCTTTTCACCAGTTCACCATCTACTATCAACATCCTTTTTTCAGACATGCAGCTCTCCTAACATATCATTATACCCTTGTACTAGCCTCAGTCCGCAGGACAAAACTTCGGCATAGCAAACACGCAGGTTCTCCCAAATACGATAGACAAGTGATACGCCATCCATCCAGCTGAACGAGACCACAGCTAAGCGCCGTTGCCATTTCTGAATTCAAGCATCTCCAGCAAGCTATCTATGCTTTCAAGCAACTTCGAGCCCTTTTCGGTCAAGTGGTAGGTAAACGCCGGGTTACCCACTTCTACCTTACTAATAAGTCCATGGCTCAA
>CAYVSN010000082.1:0-5867 GCA_964453875.1 uncultured Dehalococcoidales bacterium | reverse complement strand
TGGCTGATTGTTACTTGAGAGGTTTGCTTTAAGGACGCCGATCATGGGTAAAGAAAAAAGCACCGGAATGTCCGGTGCGGCGGGCTCCGAAGGCGCTAACGAATTTGTGATTCCCACATGGCACTCCGGTACTTCAACAATGCGCCCAAATGTTCAATGCGTATATGGCTCATCCTAAAGCAGGTTCAAGTTACGGTAGCCCCACTCTTGAGTTTATCACCAAACGGTCACGCAATCGTCACGTAATCCCAACCGAACTCCTATTCACACCGATATTTGCTGCCCCCTATAATGTGCTTGCGGCTTGCGGCATCTTCGTCTCCGAGACAACGCCGATTGAAAAGGTGTATATGTGGAGTAATCGCGATGCAGTTAAAGTCGATTGAATTTCAGCCCCAGGGGTTTTAGGATGACCGTGATGGCTATGCCGGAACCAAAGCTGCTTGAGTTTCAAGAAGCAGCGCTAAGGCATGAGGCTGTTCTCGTAGGAAGCACATAGAGGGGCAGAAAATCTGGCAATCTACGTTGTGGTGCAGCTCCATCGAACGAAAGGTGAGAGCGCAAAGCCGCGGGTCTAAGGTCGTTCATGAACTATGATGGCCGGGCTGCCATCAAGGTGAAGAGCTTAGAACGCCTCAGACCAGCCTGGCAGAATGTCTTTGGCTTAAAAACATAACTTGCTCGGAGAAAGGCAAACCGCGGGAAACCGCGGCGCGCAAAGCCACGAGTCTAAGCCCAAAATGGGAACGACAGTCGGGCTGCCGAAGAGCATTTCTTAGCTTTTTTGCAGGCGCCTTTCTCAGAGAAAGGCGCTTTGGTTTTTGGCAGAGGTAAGCCTTTGGAGGTAGAAGGACAATTGCGTAAGTCAGAGCCGATGGATGGATCGGCGGCGGGCATTTTGCGCAGCTTCACCGTTCGTCTCCTTAATGACCTCCCTCCAATCGTATATGAAGACGGATGCCAGCTCCGAGACTATGTATAGGCAGCACAATGGATAACAAGGCAGGCCAAATGAAGAAAATCAGCATTGTGATCCCTGCCTTGAATGAAGAACAGGGGATAGAGAGGACGATAAAGGCTATCCCCAAGGATGAGCTGGAGAGGATGGGGTACGGGGTCCACATTTTGGTGGTGGATAATGGCTCAGAGGACGGGACTGGAGAGCTGGCGCGGAAGGCTGGCGCCGAGGTTATCTTCAAGCCCAAGAGAGGCTATGGCAGGGCTTTTAAGACAGGTTTTACCCATGCAACAGGAGATATTATTACCACCGCTGATGCGGACTCAACTTACCCTGTAAAGGACATTATTGAGCTGGTCCAAATACTTGAAGCGGAGAAATTGGACTTTCTCACCACCAATCGCTTTGCCCTTTTGGAAAAGGATGCTATGTCTTTTCGCAACAAAGTGCGGAATAATATTTTAAGCCTGACGGTGAGGCTCCTTTTCCGGTCAAATATCAAGGATTCCCAATCCGGGATGTGGGTATTCAGAAGAAGCCTCGTGGATAAATTGGTGCTGAAATCCCAGAAGATGTCATTTTCTGAAGAGCTGAAAATAGAAGCTGTGTACTTTGCCAAGTGTCAGTGGAAAGAGATACCAATACAGTATAGGGCTCGCGTAGGAAAGGTGAAATTGTGTGCTTGGAGGGATGGCTTTGGAAACCTGCTTCATCTGATAAAGAAGAGGATTGTGCGGTGAAAGAACCTAAGGTCAGTTTTATCCTTCCCACCAGGAACGTGGAAGAAAACATAGGTTCTCTCCTTGACAGCATATTCTCTCAGGAGTATGAGGGTGAGATAGAAGTACTTATAATGGACTCTTCCGACGACAGAACCGCTGACATAGCTAAGGGTTTCCCAGTCAAGTCTGTCTGGGTGGCCCCCGAGGACTATAATTACGGCAAAACGCGCAATGAAGGCGCAGCCATGATGGATGGCGATTTCCTGGTCTTCCTCTCCACAGATGTGGAAATAAGAGATAAAGGTTGGCTGTCAAACTTGACCAGTCACTTTTCCGACTTCCATGTTGCAGGTGTCTACGGGCGGCAATTGCCCAAAGAAAGTTCCCCTCCGATGGAACAGTTTTTTGTCCTCCACACATATCCCGCAGCAAGTCACATAATAAGCTTAGAGAGCGGCAGCATCAGAATGGGCAAGGTCCTTTTCTCTAACACGAATTCTGCCATTCGCCGTTCAGTTTGGAATCAGATCAAGATACCCGAGATGCTGAAGACAGAGGATCAAGAATGGGCTAAGAGAGCTTTATTGGCTGGATACAAAATCGTTTATGATAGTGATGCCGTTGTCTATCATTCTCATAGATACTCCCTGAAAAGTGTTTTCCGCGAGTATTTCGATTCTGGTGCCGTTATGCCAGTTGTTTATAGGGGAGGAATTGTCGATTATAGCATGATTAACTTCATAGCTGATGGTCTAAGGTTTGTTTGGGGAGAGTACAAATTCATGATCGAAAATGGCTACTGGCACTGGATTCCCTATACTATGATCTATGATCTAATGAAATTCCTCGGAGTCTTCCTCGGCTCAAAACAGAAATATATGCCCCTTGCCATGAAAAGGGCTCTATGCAAGAAGAAGAATCACTGGGATAGATACGATGATGTAATAAAGGAGGTTTTATGACGCTTTGGGAAGGAAGATCTGTTTTGGTTGCCGGGGGAGCTGGGTTAATAGGTTCTCATGTTGCCCGAGCCCTTTTGCAGAGAGGAGCCGAGGTTTGCATAGTGGACAATCTGTCAAGCGGTTCCTTGCGCAATATTGAGGATATTCGGGATAAGGCGGAGGTAGAGATAGCCGACCTTAGAGAAAAGGACATTTGCCTAAGGCTGACTAAAGGCAAGGACTATGTGTTCCAGTTCGCTGCAAATATGGGTGGTATAGGTTATATCACCAAGATCGGCGCAGATATAATGAGAGATAACATCCTGATAAATGTTAACATGCTTCAATCGTCGGCTGAGAGCAAGGTTGAGCGGTTTTTCTTTGCCTCTTCAGCCTGCGTCTACCCTACAGAGCTTCAAACAAGCCCAGATGCTGCCGCCCTCAAAGAGGAAGATGCCATTCCTGCCAATCCGAACGAGTTCTATGGTTGGGAAAAACTCACGACCGAAAAGCTATGCGAAGCTTATCGTGGGGACTACGGTTTGGAGACGAGAATTGCCAGATTCCACAATGTCTTCGGAGAGATTTATACAGCTTTTGATCCATTGAAGGGGAAAGCCCCTGCTCATTTTGTTATGAAAACCCTACGCTACCCTGAGGAGAAATTTGTGATGTGGGGGGATGGAAAGCAAACGAGGAGTTTCCTCTACATCGAGGACTGTGTAGACGGCATCCTGAGGCTGGTCGAAAGCGATTATGACAAGTCGCTGAATATTGGCTCGGATAGGCTGGTGACAATGAACGAGGTAGTCAAGATACTGGCTGAGATATCCGGGAAGGATATAAATGTGGAATACGATCTATCCAAACCCCAGGGAGTTAGGGGGAGAAATGCTGATCTGACTCTAGTGAAGAAGGTGTTAGGTTGGGAGCCGAAGATCAGCCTTGAGGAAGGATTAAAGAGGCTATATGACTGGACAAGGGAAAGGTTACCACAGATAGAAGATGTCCTTGCTTCCCAGCGTATGAAAGGTAGAAGGGGTGCTCTTTGAAGCTTAAGCTGAGCCCGAGAGTAGTAAGGTTTGCCTATCACTTCTTCGATTTGGAAGCGTCGGCGGAGGCTGCCCTTCCCGACGTGCGCATGATTGAATATGCCTTCGTCATCCAAAAGCTGGACTCAATACCAAAGGGGAAGGTGCTTGATGTGGGCTGCACAGCAAGGCTCAATTATCTCCCGGCGGCGTTAGCTTCGCTGGGGTGGGAGGTGTGGGGAATAGACTTGCGGGTGTTTAAGTTCAAGCATTCGAGCTTCCATTTCATTTTAGGGGATATCAGGGATACCAGCTTCCCGGACAATTTCTTTGATGCCGCATACGCTGTCTCTACAATTGAGCACATCGGGTTGAGTGGCAGATATGGAATTACGCGGGAAGACCTCGAAGGAGATTCTAAGGCTGTCAGGGAAATAGCCAGAATGCTCTCCCCCGGAGGTACTCTACTTTGCACCGTGCCATACGGACGGGAAGCTAAAATCATTAGACCTGTCCACAGAGTATATGACAAATCGAGTTTGGAAAAGCTCTTCCATGATTGGGTAATGAAAGACGAGATTTACTATTTGCGGAAGAGTGACGCCTATTGGGTCCCTTTGTCCAAGGACGATGCAGCGAAGGTAGATAACCCCGATGGAAACTCTGCTGTGGCTCTCCTGGAACTGATTCCTGTTTAAACAGTGGGACTCTGATTTCGGTAAGGAAAATCAGGAAGATATGCGAATACTTCAGGTAGTTTCTGGTGAGCGATTGGATGAAGCCTATTTGCAATCCCTTTGCCGGTGACGGCTTCTCCTTATAAATAGGGGTGCCAATGATAGGTAAAAAGCCTATCAGGAAGAAACTCCTCTTCTTCTTGTGCCAATATGGACCAAAGATGAAAAGATTTAGCCGCCATGCTCCTGCAATAGTTTTGATTGTCGCTCTGGCTATTGCCTTCGTGTTGAGGTATATCGTGGTCATGCAGCACCTCGACATGGGCCAGGATATTGCCAATTACCTGGCGACAATGAACACTGTCTTCGAACATGACCCCACAGGCATGGGATTGCGCCGCCCTCCGCTCATAGCCTCTCCTTTGAAGTTGTTCACCTTAGCCTTCGGCAGCTTAACCGGTGCCAAGGTCTTAGGGGTTTTGGTCTCGGTAGCTATCGGCGTGCCCTTCTATCTATTGGCAAAGCGCATTTGCCATCCCTGGATAGCTGTAGCGGTGAGCGTCATGTTCGTCTTCTCTGGCGCATACTCCGACGTGCTGAGTTGGGGCTACCTTACCCTGATAGGTATCTTCTTCATCTTGCTCACTTTTCACTTCTTGCTCCTGGTGCTGGAAAAACCTTCCAAGAGAAATGTGATTTTGACCGCACTCTGCGCCTCTCTAGTTGTTGGTTTTCATCAAGTCTCTCTCGTCTTTTTTATCATTCTGATGGTAGCTTTCCTGATCGCTTTGCTCATATTTAATAGGAAAAAGCTCTTTGACAACTATAAGCCTGTGGCAGCTACATTTGCTATCGGTGGTATCCTGTCTATCCCCTATGTGCCCACATATATCCATCTGCTGGGGATCCAATCGATAGGAGGGGGTGGCTTATCTATCTCCACTCCCCACCCTGGCAGTTTCCAATGGCTCCTCGCATCTTTAGCCATCATCGGTCTGATATTCTTGTGGCGTCAGGATAGGAATAGAGCGCTCTTGTTAGCAGTTATGCTCCTCGTCCCATTAGCATTAATTATTTTTGTCTTCCCTCAACCTTTCACCGCTCTACACTGGCGCGCCATTTTCCTCATGTATATTCCAGCCTGGCTTCTCGCTGGTGTTATGTTGTCGTGGCTTTGGTCGCGGCAAAAGCTCCATTTACCGGGGCTGCTAGGCCACCTTACCAAGGTGACTTGCATCGCCCTTATCGCGGCACTTCTGCCCTGGGGGATAATCTCATATCAAGGGCAGCTGCGCTGGACCTCTTACCTTGATGACACCCGATGGCAGGCAGTGCAATGGATCGGTCAGAATACAGACCCGGAGGCAACTATTGCCGTTTATCCCAAGGTCTTAGGATGGTGGATCGAGGGAGAAGCTGTAAGGGCTGCCTTCTACGTCGCGGACAGGAATCGGGCGCCCTATACCTTTGTGATGGAGCGCTCCCTGGTGGCAGACCTAATCCTGTCTCGAAATCAGGGCTTGGAAAATGGCAAGGTG
>CAYVSN010000081.1:0-5875 GCA_964453875.1 uncultured Dehalococcoidales bacterium | reverse complement strand
ATCCTGCTGACATGGCAGCACTGCGTATACGCTGGTCAGTACCTCTGTCAGCCGTGAAGATGATGATAGTATCCTGGTTGAATGGGTTCCCCTTTGCCCCATTGGGGGTACCGGAAGTCTTAATGGTGAGGTTATTCAGGGGGTCATTAAAGCTGGTCCAGACCCATTTGCGCTGTTTTTCTTTTTCATAGTATTTATAGAAGATGAAGCCGCAGTAGCTGAAGTACGTGCATTCCGGAGGGGTCTTGGTGACGAGAACGACTGCCTCATCTGGATTTAACTGCCATCCCTGTATCAGCCCTGTAGTATTATATAACCAATTTTCTAGTTCCTCTTGGGCATTGGACATCTGCTTCATGTCCTTTATTTCCACATTCTCGGGGAGAGCACCAAACACCCCTCTATAAGGTGCACCGGGGTTAATACCGGCGGCATTGGCTATTCTTCCGGCTTCATATAATTTGATTGGATCCACAGGGACAAACGGCGCCGGTTCCAAAGTGAAGTCGCTATTCTCTAGTGAAGAGCAGAAAGCGTCAATATCGCCGTCTGATGCAGGCGTGGTATCTCCTGTGGGAGCACAGGATATCATTAAGCATATGAGGATTAAGGAAATAATTGAAGATAAAGTAGTCCGCGCCAGTCCCAGCATTAGTTTTACCCTCCTTCTAATTGTTTTCCAGTGGCTTCTAATTAATATACATTCATAGCGGTGCGCCAGTCAAAGTGGTCTGACTACGTGTGCGGTTGCTTCTTGCACCATAATACGCACGCAGAGAATGAGCCGTAGAATATAGTCTCTACCAGCGTAGAGCACAAGACGCTTAAGGCTTTCGCCAATACCATTGAGAAGTTTCTCCAGACTACCATAGTTGGATCCTTCTTCTACACCTCCCCCGGACTCACGGATATCACGGAGGTCTTTGAAATATGCTCCCACAAGCTGTATGTTATCTTTCATACAGGCCCCTTGCCCTTCTTACAGTCCTGGCGATCGAATTCGTTCTTTATCGCTATTGTTACCAAATCCTGAAGGGTCATATCACTTTCAGCGGCGCGGATTCGAGGCCTCTTATGCAGTTCTTCCGTTAGCCGAACGTGAACCATCCGCGCTTTTGGTCGTTTGAGATTATTGTCTTTCATACTTCTCCTGATAAACCTAGCCTGTTCAAAATATGACCAGGTTACTGAGAGGAGTCAAGAGAGAACACCAGTTTCTTAGGAAGATCTTGAATCAGCCACAACTGAGGACACAATCCGCCATAAAGTAGAATCTTGCTGCAGATTGTTGATAGTCCATCGGGCGGTGGCCTATCCCCGTATTGAGCAGTACAGAATCATGATCTGTAGGATAAACGGATAGAAAAGTTGATGGAAGCCGAAGCGCCAGGCAAATTTCAACGTGCCAACGCCACCGTATTTCCCTAACCTGAAAGGCAGCTTAGGCCTCAAACTTGGGCCGACAATCAGATTGGGATCCAGGCCTAAGCCAGATAAGACTCTACTATGTGCTCTAATTCCGTTGCACTTAAGGCGAAAAGTCAGCGCTACATCTTCCTGTCATGTCCTCTATCTGTATGATTCCAATGTAAAATCCCATATTTTCCAGTCGTTCATCGCTTGGCTTTTCACCCATGAGGACCTCAAAAAATTCCTTCTTCGCCTCAATATCCTCCCTCAAGGTAGCCGTGCCATAACAAATTACACTAGCCCAGCCTTCGTGATATTCATCAACCTCAAAGCAAACTCTATTATTCCTTTTCATAAAGTCCACTTTCTTTCCTTGCTTGGCTGAATGAAAGTAGATCCTCTCTTGGTCATATCCGTAGGATACGGGAACGACATAGGGCTCATTTTGAAAGGCAAGTCCTAACCTTCCGTGTGAGTATTTCTTAAGAAGCCGCTTCATTTCATCACGACTCATCACCCTTGGTTGCTGATGTATGGCTTCATTCATATTCTACCCTCCTTAGTTCAGTACGATATTAGCTAGCTGGCTTAAGTTCCCCTGAAGCAGGAGAAGGTCAGTGCCTCTGGTAATATCCCATGTTTTTATCCATGCTAGGTCGAGCATAGGTTCCACTCAACACTATCATGGTACAACAATTGTAGCTAAGAATCGATAAAGGGGATCTCACGTGCAAAAGCATGAAGGCAAAGAATGTTTGGACAATTCCAACGAGTCGCAGGGTAGAGAGTGGCGTGTAGCGTAACGTTTCATCGAGTTGTGCAGTTGCCCAAAGTCCATCCACCTTCAGGAAAGGTCTGAAAGGGATCGGGCCATGGTGGGGATGTCTATGATTCTGACTACAACTTCTCTTAGCCGTCCTGCTTGTTTAGCCTTTCCATACCTGCAGGCGCTATTCATAGTCAAACGCGACTTGACCGGCAGCTCCGCTAATCCCCTTCCCTTATTACCCCTGCCATGAATCTTCACCTTAACAGGATGATGAGGTGAGAGAAGAGGCAAAGTCCAATTCGGAGACGACATGGACCATAGAGGAGAGGATGTGGAAGTTCGGAGCAGCCTCTCGGAGCGAGTGGATGCTCAAATACGCCGATTACACAATGAAGGGCATAGCGGACAATGTCACTTGCCAAGGTGATAGCGTCCAGCGAGGCTGTGACTGCTGGTGAGCACGCCGAGGTCGAATCTGTTGTTATGGACGACAAGTGAGACGCGATGAATTAGAAGATGCTTTGACAGTCCCGCTGGCCTTTGATGGAAAGAAAACCACCGAAGTCAAGACGCACAGGGAACTTGATATAATTTCCTCAACACCCTACACTGTTAACAGCCCACGGTGAGGTCTGGCTGTAATGATATGCCCTACCTGTAAGAGCGATATGATAGTCATTGAGCATAACAGGATCGAGCTTGACTATTGCACTAACTGCCAGGGCGTATGGTTTGATTCTGGGGAACTCGAGCTTCTGCTGGACTCCATGAGCCTGGAGAGCGCCGACCTGTTCCTCGGTAATATCCTCAACTCCATAGAAGCCAACTCGTCAGAGAAGAAGCGGAAGTGTCCCATCTGTGGTCGTAAGATGAATAAAACGACCATAGGGCAAGAACCCGAAGTACTCATTGACGTCTGCCGGCAGGGAGACGGGCTGTGGTTTGACGGTGGCGAGGTTGGTCAATTGATAAGACAACTGGCCGAGAAGCCGTCGGAGAGACCGGGTTCTCAGCAAGAGATCATCACCTTCTTGGGGGAAACGTTCCGGGCCCGGTAGTGGACTGCCAAGGACAGGCATGGGGTGACAAAGGAGTCTTATCGACAGTAAACTTGGTACAAACGGCCACGGAGGTATTATATGATAGCAGTGTACATCATTATTGGCATTGTCGTGGTTCTTCTTATCGTGTTCATTGCAGCCTATAACAGGCTGGTCAGGCTGCGCAATCAGGTTAAGAACGCCTGGGCCCAGATTGATGTCCAGCTAAAGAGGCGCTATGACCTCATCCCCAATCTTGTGGAAACGGTCAAAGGCTACACGAAGCACGAGCGAGAAACACTGGAGGCCGTAACTCAAGCTCGCAACCTTGCTCAGCAGGCGGCATCCTCTGGAGCAGGCGTGCGGGCTCAGGCTGAGGGTGAGCTAAGCTCCGCTCTATCCCGGCTTCTGGCGGTGGCCGAAAGCTATCCTGACCTTAAGGCTAATCAGAACTTCTTGGCTCTTCAGGAGGAACTCACCTCAACTGAGAATAAGATAGGCTTTTCCCGCCAGTACTACAACGATTCAGTCCTGAGGTACAACAACCAGACTCAGGTGTTTCCTTCCAGTGTAGTAGCCAACATGACCGGTTTCAAGGCAGGTGAGTTCTTTGAAGTTGCCCTGGCCGCGGAGAGAGAGGCACCCAAGGTCAGCTTCACCTAATCGGTGAGGGAATAGTGTATGTGGGAACAGATCAGGGCTAACCAGATAAGGTCGGGAATACTTGTGGTCGGAATGGGCTTATTGCTGCTCGCAATCGGCTATTTTCTGGGCCTATACTTCTTCGATAATGCCATCGGAGGCCTGATTATCGCCCTAATAGTATGGGCAGTGATGAATATGGTTGCCTTCTTCCAGGGGGACAATATCCTGCTGGGGCTTTCGCGGGCGAAAAAGATCGGCCGTGATGATCTGCCACGTCTTTACAACGTAGTTGAGGAGATGAAGATTGCCTCTGGATTGGAGAAGATGCCTAACATCTATATAATCGACGACCCGGCACTGAATGCCTTCGCCACCGGTCGAGACCCCAATAAGGCTGCTGTTGCCATCACCTCCGGGCTGCTACAAAAACTCAACCGCGATGAGCTCCAGGGTGTCATCGGGCACGAAATAGCTCATATAAAGAACCGTGATGTGCTATTAATGGCCATATGTGGTGTCCTCCTCGGGACCATTGTCATTCTAGCCTGGTATGCAACTCGAATCATGTTCTTTGGCGCGATGTTCGGAGGCAGAAGGAGTTCCTCATCGGGAGGTGGCTATGGTGCGCTTATAATTCTTGCCGTGGGCATTGTATTGATGATACTGGCGCCGATTGTAGCCCAGTTTATCTACTTGGCCATCTCCAGGAAGAGGGAATATCTGGCCGATGCTTCTTCAGCCCTTTATACCAGATATCCGGAGGGACTGGCCTCAGCACTGGAAAAACTGGGTGCTTCAACCGTCCAGTTAAAATCAGCCAATAAAGCCACAGCACCAATGTATATCACTAATCCCTTCCGTAAAAAGGGCATGTCGGCTAGCGACCTCACCAGCACCCATCCACCTCTTTCGGAAAGAATACGTATCCTCCGCTCGATGGCCGGGGGAGCCTCTTTTGCGGACTACGACCAGGGCTACCGGCAGGTTCATAAGGTCGGCAAGGGTATCTTGCCTGCTCCTGCCTTGGCTACCGCTGGGGTTGTTGGGCTGCGGGCAGCAACATCAGAGGCAGCGCAAAAGGAGCCAAGCAAGGTTGAACGGGCTCGTGAGACCTCAGACGTGATGTGGCGGCGCAGCAACTACAAGACCATCACCTGCGTGTGCGGCACCAAGTTAAGGGTGCCACCTAAGTTCAAGGCACCTAGCGTTAGGTGCCCATACTGCGGCAGAACTAACCAAGTGTGACACGGGGGGTTATGAGGAATTCAGTCTCATATGTCTATTTATTTTGGGTGTCACGCGTGTGGTAGCGGGGACATCGCGCAATCAGCCATCTTGTTATGCGCCACCTCGAGAGCCAAATCCCTGCCAGAAAAAGCCCCGAAGCTCTCATACCCCAGCCCTGCTCTCCCACAACTCCGAGCCCTGCCTTGCCAGGTAAACCCTGTGCCTGTTATCAAGATAAACGCAGGTAAATGCCTTTTTCCTTCTAAGCGTGTCTAGGCCGCACCGTATGGGAAAGAGGGGAGTTTTGAGTTACCACAGTACTGAGCTGTATAGCCTCAAACTATCCTCAGACTTTAGCGACCTACTATGGTTGCCCATAAAGTATTCTATCCACGCTTGGTTGAGAGTATAATCGAGTTAAGAGGTGGGAGTGAAAAGGCTAATCGCTTGAGTTCCGCTAGTGGCGATGCTGATACCCCTATTCCCGGTAACGAGGCGGTTAGCCGTGCAAATGAAGCGGGCAATCAAGATTCCTCCGCAAATGCTACCACTACGATTACTATGCGGACTGCGCCTTTGCCTGAGGAGTAGTTCTGCCAGCGCATTTGGAGGAACCAAACATGAACGAGAAAAAGGTGAAGAAACCAAAGAAGCAGCAAAAGAAAGGAAAAGGCGAGGCTGGGGATAAAAAGTAGCCCAGCCAGCGGATTTGGAGGGGAAAAAACCAGCAAAGGAGGCAGCAATGAGCGTCAAGGTGGTAGACAAGAAAACAGGCAAAGAGACC
>CAYVSN010000080.1:0-5930 GCA_964453875.1 uncultured Dehalococcoidales bacterium | reverse complement strand
CTTTTCACCTTTCCCTCACGGTACTGGTTCACTATCGGTCATCAGCAGTATTTAGCCTTGGAGCGTGGTCACCCCAACTTCCCACAGGATTCCTCGTGTCCCGTGGTACTCAAGGACGCAAGCAGAGATTCCACCCTTTTGCCTACGGGATTATCGCCCTCTATGATTGCCCTTTCCAGAAGCATTTGGCTAGGATGAAATTTTCTCACTCTGTGATAGAGCTTGGACTCTATCTCTTGCGCCTTATAACCCCAGGGCAGCTTAGGTTCCAAGCCCACTTAGCTACCTTGGTTTAGGCTCTTCCCCTTTCGCTCGCCACTACTTAGGGAATCTCTTCGATTTCTCTTCCTCGGGTTACTTAGATGTTTCAGTTCACCCGGTTCCCTCTCGCTAAACGCGAGTGCCTGGGTTTTTCCCAGGCGGGTTGCCCCATTAGGGAATCCCCGGTTAGGCTAGCTAGACAGCTCACCGAGGCTTTTCGCAGTCTTGCCGCGCCCGTCTTCGGCTGCTGATGCCAAGGCATCCACTCTGCGCTCTTACTCCCTTGACCTGCACCAAATTGAATACAAAACCTATTAACTTTTTAACGTGCGAAACCTTGCTCAGATTGAGAGCAAGCCTCATTATACAACATAGGCTTTTCCATGTCAAACACAACAGCTACCTTGCCTCCGGCTGTACTCCTTTCTGGCTTGTACACAAAGGCTCGATGTCAGTTCACGATTCAACGAGGCGTCGTACCGCGTCGTATCGCCAAGGAGTACTTCACTCTGTCCTGAACCCTTTGCAAAAAGCAGAGCCCCAACCACGCGTTTCCACAACAGCCATGTTGACGAAGTAGGCGCAACCAGTGTATGATAATATCGCCTGACAATATCGGATTTTGTTATCATGCTCGATAGAAAGTTCTTCTTGGGATTCATTAGAATTCACATCCTGTACCATGCTTCAAAGGAACCAATCTCCGGCGTCGAGATAGCCGAGGAGCTGGGACGGCATGGCTATTACCTGAGTCCAGGCACCCTTTATCCGTCTCTGCATCGCCTGGAAAAGCAAGGCTATCTGGAACGAAGCTCAAGCGTAGTCGCAGGGAAGGTGAGGAAATACTATGTGATAACCGGGCAAGGTTTGGAGATACTTAAGGGCGCGAGCAAGAAAATTAGGGAACTGGTGGACGAGGTACTTGAAGAACGAGGTCAATGACACCTTGTGGACAACAACACAACAAGGCCGGCTATTTACATTCAGGCGCTACCCATTATGGTTATGCTGCTTTGATTTGCCTCCACTCAAACTCAAATACTAGCCTATGAAACGAAAAGAGATACTCGGTCTGAACCCCAATGTTTTCTTCCTGGGGCTGGTCAGCTTTCTCACCGACGCCAGCAGTGAGATGATTTTTCCCCTCCTCCCCTTATTCCTGCGGAACGTGCTTGCTACGCCTTATACCGTCATAGGTCTAATCGAGGGAGCGGCTGAAAGCATAGCCTCCCTGATTAGAATCTTCAGTGGATGGCTGAGCGACAAGCTAGGAAGGAGAAAGGGGCTGGCTATTCTCGGCTACGGATTGTCCACCTTTGCCAAGCCCTTTATGTATATCGCCACAACCTGGGGTATAGCTTTCGGCGTCAGGTTTGCCGATAGAGTAGGCAAAGGCATTCGCACAGCTCCACGCGACGCGTTGATAGCTAACTCGCTAACCCCAGAGCAGAGGGGCAAGGGTTTCGGGCTTCACCGCGCTATGGATACCTTTGGCGCTATTGCGGGCATCATCTCAGCAGTGGTTGTCGTCTTCGTACTACAGAAAGGAAACCTGGAACTGGTGCCAGACACCTACCAACAACTGGTGTTAATCGGCGTCATTCCGGCGGTACTGGCCTTATTCATGTTCTTCTTCGTTCGCGAGCCCGAAAGAGACACTTCAACAGACGTTTCCCCTAAAGCCATGCCCGGGGTCTGCTGTCTGGGTTCGATAGACGATTCAAGATTTTCCTGGGCATAATATTTCTATTCAGTTTGGGTAATTCCAGCGATGCTTTCCTTATCCTTCGGGCACAAAGCCTGGGCAATCCTGTCCTTGACATACTTCTGATGCTGGTGCTATTCAATTTCGTTTATGCCTCCGTCTCCACGCCGGCAGGTATCTTGTCAGACAAGCTGGGGCGAAGGCGAGTTATCTTGCTGGGCTGGCTGATTTACGCTCTGGTCTACCTCGGATTTGGCCTGGCTTCAGCCTCATGGCAATTATGGCTGCTGTTTGCCCTTTACGGGCTCTATTATGGCTTAGCTGAGGGAGTAGCCCGCGCTTTTGTAGCTGATTTGGTGCCTGTGGAGAAGAGGGGGACAGCCTACGGTCTCTTCCACGGGATAGTTAGGAATTACCCTACTCCCGGCAAGCGTCATCGCTGGCTGGCTATGGCAAGTGGTCAATCCAGCGGCCCCATTTCTATTCGGCGCAGGACTGGCTTTCCTGGCTATGATAGGGCTGCTGCTAATCAGAGAATAACCCTTAGGTCCCATCTGTCATTGCGAGCCGAAGGCGTGGCAATCACCGTGAAATTGCCATAACTTCAGACGCCACGATACTCAGCCACAAAATGACCAGAGGGATTTATTTCACCTTAAGATAGGAATCCCTAATTGCAGTGATGAATGAAGAGCGACGTTCCTCAGCAAAAGCCGGGTATATGGCTTCGTGAACTCAATACCACTTCAAAGGAGCTCAAAGCCAGGGTTTGGCCCGGCAAGGTGAAGGACAAAGCTCGTATAGGTTTGCCACTCTATCATATCTATGCCACAATGAAGGGGCAATGGGAATTATGACCAGGCAAATTATGGTTGCTGGGAGCAAGAGACAGCGCCAATGTCAGGTGCTATTCGATACGGGCGCTTCAGCTTGCTTTGCCAGGGAAGACGTCGCCTCTGAATTGGGGCAAGTTGTCAAGTCGCCCTTCCCTATTGCCTTCAAGTTGGGAAATAACGCAGTCATGAAAGCAGACAAAACGATAGACCTCTTTGTGGACCTCAAAGGACATAATTTGCCTTTCTACTTCCTTGTCGTTCCTGAACTTCCCTACGAGGTCATCGTTGGTGCTGACTTCTTCCAAAGATGGAAGATAAAGCTTGACCCTGCAACTGAAGCCTTTATCATTGACGAAAAGGCACTAGAAATAATTCTAGTCTAGCCCCAGGGAGCAAGAATTATCCCAGAGGCATATTATCTATCAGCCTCGGCTTGCCTATTATGACAGCTAGAGACGCCACGGCTGGGCGATCGATGTGTTTCAGTTCTTCCAGTGTGTCAGCATCGGCAATGCTGACATAGTCTATTTTGGCTAGAGGCTCCTTTTGGATAAGCAAGGTCATTTGGTGGCGAATTCTGTCGGCCTCTTTTTCTCCCCCTTGCCATAATTCCTTAGCCAGAGTCAGAGCTTTAAGTAAGATCGTTGCTGCTTGGCGCTCTTCGGAATTAAGATAGATGTTGCGACTGCTCATGGCCAGACCATCGTTTTCCCTCACCGTGGGCACGACGACAATTTCCAAGTCCATGTTGAGGTCAGCCACCATGCGCTTAGTGACGATTGCCTGCTGGGCATCCTTTTGTCCAAAGTAAGCCTTGGTCGGCTGGACAATGTTGAATAGCTTGGAAACCACAGTAGCTACGCCTCTGAAGTGTCCCGGGCGAGATCCTCCCTCAAGGCGCTCAGTGACCTTTTCTACATCAACCCAGCTACTAAACCCGGGTGGGTACATCTCTTCATCCGAGGGCATAAAGACAACATCAGTTTTCTGTTCCTCCAATAGCTGCAAATCGCGATCGACGTCTCGAGGATAGCTGGCAAGATCCTCCCTAGGACCAAACTGGGTAGGATTGACAAAGATGCTAACTACAACGATGGAATTCTCATTTCTTGCTTGCCGCACCAAGGCTAAGTGACCCTCATGAAGGTAACCCATTGTCGGCACAAAGCCCACCGAGCCACTGAACTGCCGCCGTAATTCCCTCAGCCCGGAAATTGTTTTTGCTAGCTGCATTTTGAGCCCCTCCTTACTCCCACCCCAAGAGCCGGAGGATTTTGCGGGGCTTCTTAATCCTGCCCTTTGAAGGCAGCGGATGATGTAGCGCTAAGAGACTCAAGGAGGCTTTCGTCCATGGCGTAGCTCTCTTTCATGGTGGGAAAGCTAACAGACTTGACCTCAGCCATATAGTCAACCACGGCGGTCTTCATCTCCTCAGCCAGTTTGATATACTGCTTAGCGTGCTTAGGCACAAAATCGCGATAAAGGCCTAGAATGTCGCTTATTACCTGAACTTGCCCGTCACAATCGGGCCCGGCACCAATGCCGATGGTGGGGATACCTACCCTCTGAGTGATCAACTTGGAAAGAGGTGCAGGAACGCATTCCAGAACGATAGCGAAGGCACCAGCTTCCTCGAGAACACAAGCGTCTTTTAATAGGCCTTCCGCCGCCTCCTCCGTCTTGCCTTGCACCTTAAAGCCCCCCAATTGGTGTATGGACTGCGGGGTAAGCCCGATGTGTCCCATAACCGGGATGCCACACTCAACCAAGCGCCTCACCTTCTCAGCAACGATCTCGCCCCCTTCCAGCTTCACCGCTTGTGCTCCCCCCTCCTGGATAAAGCGCCCGGCATTGGCCAGAGCGTCAGAAACACTGATATGATAGGTCATAAAGGGCATGTCTCCTACTATTAGAGCTCTCCTGGCTCCCCTGACAACAGCTCTTGTGTGGTGTAGCATCTCCTCCATAGTAACAGGAATGGTTGACTCATAGCCTAACATAACCATGCCTAAGCTATCCCCGACCAATATCAAAGGCATGCCTGCTTCATCGACCATCTTCGCCGTCACATAGTCGTAAGCAGTAAGCATAGGTATTTTCTCTTTCCTCTGCTTCATCTCCCTTATTTCAGCGATAGTAACCCGCATCTTGTCACCTCTTTATTTATCTTGCCGCTACTAGCTCTTTCGTCATTAGCAGCCTATTCTTATCATCTACATAAGTCGTGGTCGGCGTCACAGCCACCGCTTCGTCATCTGGAACCTGACAGTAAGAGAGAATAATAATTATGTCGCCCTTTGCCGCCAGCCTAGCAGCAGCGCCATTGATGCCAATCACTCCTGAATTTGCCTCGCCTTCGATAACGTAGGTGCTAAACCTGGCGCCATTATTGATGTTTAGCACCTCTACACGCTCAAAAGGCAAAAGGTCGCTTGCTTCCATAAGAGCCTTGTCAATAGTGATGCTGCCTTCATAATCCAAATTGACCTGGGTGACTCGAGCTCGGTGAATTTTACTCTTCAGCATAGCTCTCATTCCTCACCTCCCTAGCGGTTGCTCATATCTTCAGCAGAGTCCTTAGTTCCTCTGCTCTTTTCTCATCAACCTTGCCTTTGGCTAAAGCAATGGGAATAGTCTGAAGTCCTAGCTCTTTATAGGTACTGAGCAACGACGAGTTCCTGTTGTTAAGAACGCTTAGATGTTTGCTTATAGTGCCCAAGTCACCGCGGGCGACCGGTCCAGTGAGACAATTGGGCAAGCCGATGTTCTCAATGTTGTTCACCGTACCCTTGAGCAAAGGAAGCAGCGCTTTCGTTGCCTCCTCTGGTGACACTCCGAACTCTTGCCATAAATCCAAAGCTAACTTGACGAGGGTTACCAGGTAATTAGAAACGAAAACAGCGGCCGCGTGATATAGCGCTTTGTCTCCCGGCTTCAGTTCCGCCCAACTGCCCTCTAAAACGGAAGCGAACTCCTTCAGCGTTGATAGCAATGGTTCTTCAGCTTCTAAGGCAAAGGCCGAGCCAGGCAAATTGTCTATGGCTTGATTGACACCAGCGAAAGTCTGTAACGGATGGAAAGAGCCTACATTGGCCCCAAGTTGCCTCGCTGGCTCCAAGATGTCAACG
>CAYVSN010000079.1:0-5931 GCA_964453875.1 uncultured Dehalococcoidales bacterium | reverse complement strand
GGAAATCAGGTAATTCGCCTCTTATAGAACAGGGGTCCCTGGCGTCGTGCCCCGAGATAACGCTGAGCATAAACGCAGCGTCGCGAACCGTCCTAGAGATGGGTCCCATGGTGGCAAAGAGAGGCATGCTGCCAAATCCCCCATAAAGGGGAACTCTGCCGTGGGTGGGTTTGACACCATATACCCCGCAGAAAGCAGCGGGGACACGAATGGAACCTCCCCCGTCACTTCCCAGAGCCAGGGGGCCAAGCCCTGAAGCAACTGCCACTGCTGCTCCCCCACTTGAGCCTCCAGAAGTTCGCTCCGGGTTCCAAGGGTTGCAACAATCTTTGCCAAACCGATTCTCCGTAGTGGATGACTGCCCCAGTTCCGGGGTGTTCGTCTTGCCCAGAACTATAGCTCCAGCGCCACGTAGCCTCTCCACGGCAACCCCATCCTCATCAGGAATGAAATCCTTATAGACCAATGAGCCACCTGTGGTGCGAATCCCCTTCGTGAAGATAAGGTCTTTTACCGAGATGGGAACCCCATGGAGAGGAGGGAGCTTCTCTCCCTTCATAACCCTTTTCTCTGCCTCCCTGGCAGCAGACTTGGCCTCACCTTCGCAAACGGTAAGATAGGCATTAAGTTTGGGATTCAGATAGGAAATCCTCTCTAGAAGATGGCCCACCAACTCTACCGGCGAAACCTCCCTCTTTTGGATCATCTTCGCCAGATTCCATGCTGGCGTAAAGGCAAGCTCACTTGGCATTATGCAAGAGCCCTGTTCTTAGTCT
The DNA here is from genome assembly GCA_964453875.1 of uncultured Dehalococcoidales bacterium. Classification (GTDB taxonomy): domain Bacteria; phylum Chloroflexota; class Dehalococcoidia; order GIF9; family AB-539-J10; genus JADFUX01. The sequence goes on along the minus strand of CAYVSN010000079.1, from coordinate 5,155 downwards.
GCCCCGTCAAGCAGAAACAAGTCCCATCTCACACTTTCAGTCCCTTAAGTATGTCTCTGGCAATGATATTCCTCTGAAGTTGCAAGGCGAAACTGGTAGCGCTCATTGCCATGGCATTACGGCAGAATATTTCCATCGGCAACCCGCCGACATATGCCGGAGCATTGAAGATGTGAGCGGCGTTATCGGCGACCAAGTGAATCATTTGGGTAGCGAACAGTTTCACCATCGCGGCTTCACGACGTACCAGGTCTCCTCGGTCTGCTTTCCAGGCAGCCTCGTACACCATGAGCCTAGCAGCGTGAATACTTGTAGCTATATCAGCTAGCGCTGCTTGCACGCTCGGTCGTCCCGAAATGAATTGTCCAAAGGACTGCCAGCTTTGAGCTTGTGTGGTCGCTTCATCAAGTATGCGCTGAGCCGCGCCTACGCACCTGGAACCTCTTACCAGCCGCCTCACGGGAAGCCACTTCCTACCCAGCTGAAAGGCGGTCCCCTCCCCCCCCAAGACATTCTCCATGGCCACCTGGCAATGGTCAAAAACGAGGAGAATCGACTCTCTCACTTGAGCTTGCCATCCCATCTTCTCTCCACCACCGCTCACCAGAAAACCCGGGGTGCCCTTATCCACCAAGAAGCAAGTCACTCCCTCCCTTGGCCCTTTCTCAGGCTCGGTGACGGCGAAGACCACGGCGAAATAGTCCTCTCCACCTCTCGATAGCGAGACCTTCTTACCATCAAGAACGTAGTGCCCATCCTTTTTCTCAGCCCTTAGCTCCATATTTTCAATTTCAGACGCTTCCCTTTCAGGTTCCATCAATGCCAAGTAGGCATATCTCTGCCGGTTGAACACCGGTGAGAGGTATTTCCCCTTCTGTTCCTCGTTGCAGTCGAAAAGAACAGGACTAACGTCGCCAAAATTGAATGGCACAATCGTCTGAGCCAGCTCTTCCTCCACCAGACAATTGCCCAAGGTGTCCAGCCCAGCACCGCCCAGCTCCTCAGGCACACCAACCCCCCACAACCCCAGTTCCTTAACCATCTCCGTCAATTCCTGTTCTTTCTCAAGCGGAAGGTACATGGTAGCATCACTCAAGTCGGCTGCCCGCCCCAAAATGCTCCTCTCCAGTGGCTTCAATTGGTCAGTGACAAAGTCCCTCACCATGCTTTGAACCATCTTCAATTCTTCAGGTATCTCAAAATCCATCTAACACCCCCCTTGAGATTGCCTCGTGCATCAGGAGCACTAGGCTACAGCTTCCTCCACAAAGAGATCCAGATCAGGTTCGTCTTCGTCCCCTATTCTCTGCTCAAGCCGAGACATCACCTCTATCATACGACGATTAACCACATAGTTCTTGATGGTGGTATCTACCTGGGGACAAGCCAAAACACAGGCATCACACTGGTCACAGTCAGCGCCGACTATGATTTCGAGCGCCATGGATGTTCGCTGCTCTGTCTTCTCACGTCGAGAAGGCTCACGAAACAAAAAGGGACAGGCATCTACACAGGATCCACACGCGATACATTCCTTATGTCCCCCAATATCTTCAGCTATGTTTAAAGCGTGCCCAGGATTAAACCCACTGGAAAGGAGCCTGCACCGACTTACAGGTGGACTATTAATGTTCAAGATTGTATTTAGGATAATCTCAATTTCCCTGACATCCGTTTGCTCACGTAGTGGCATATCGCCCCCCCTTAGATCCAGCGTATGGCTCTGTCGCCAAAAGGCGTATAAGGACTTACCTGACCGAGCGGCTGAAAGCCAGGCACAGGCCGGTCCTGATTAGCATAATTAGGTAATAGCATGGGAGAAACGGGCATCGCTTCCAGGCCCGCTTCCTTAATCTCACGCTGCCATTTGCGGACATGGTCCACAGTAAGCTTGTCCAATTTCACTCCACTGGCCCATTCAGCTGCCGCCCTACCTGCCCTTCTACCAAAGACAAATAAGTCCAGTGTTGAATTGCCGATAAGCCTGTTCCTTCCATGCACTCCACCTTCAACTTCACCCGCAGCAAATAGCCCCGGCACGGGAGTAGAGGCGTCTGCCTTGATTACAATTCCTCCATTCTGGTAATGAAGAGTGGGATAGACTAAGATTGGCTCCTTGGCTATGTCAATATCGAAACGGCCGAACTGGCGAACCATAGCTGGCAATTCTCTGGCAACGGTTCCTTGGCCACGTAGAATATCAATCATCGGTGAGTCCAGCCACACACCGACTTCGCCAGTTGGCGTGTATACCCCTTTACCACGCTCCTTGCATTCCCGAATCTCAGCCGAGGCTTCTGTATCTCTTGCCTCCAAAGGGTGAACGAACTGCTCCCCATCACAATTGACGATCTCTGCGCCCAGGGTTCTCACCTTTTCTGTGACCAGGAATCCTAAGATTTGCGGAGGAAAGGCCGCACCTGTGGGGTGGTATTGCATGGTGTCCATATGGACAAGGGGACAGCCCACTCGGTAGGCCAGCACCAAGCCATCGGCAGTGGCACCATAATGATTAGTTGTGGGGAAGCCCTGGATATGGGTGCGACCCATGCCCCCAGCAGCAATGACCACCGCTTTGGCACGCACTACAGTCATTCTTCTAGTTTCCAGGTTCATTAATATTGCCCCGGCCACTTGCCCCTTGCGATCCATTATCAATTCCACTGCAGGCTCAAATTCCAGCCAGTCTATTTTTCTTCCATGCATATTTCTCTGCTTTATCTCATCGCGTATGACACGCATTTCCTCGAGCCCGGTATAGTCTTTGCAAGAATGTAATCTCCTTCGGGAAGCACCACCTCCGGATAGCTCGTGCATCGAGCCGTCAGGCTCCTTGTCCCAGTTAACTCCTAAGCCTTCCAGCCACTTGATCACGCTGGGAGAGTCTCTCACTAATGCTTCCACCAAATCAGGGTCATTCACATAATGCCCTCCGCCCATAGTGTCCAGGTAGTGAATGGCCGGGGAGTCATCAGGCCTATCACATGCCTGGGTTCCCGCTTGAGCTCCTATGGTGTTAGCATCGCCCAGGCGCAATTTAGATGATATGAGGACGTTAGCACCATTTTCCTCGGCTAGCAGCGCTGCTGATCCCCCGGCTCCACCACAACCAACTACTAGAACATCAACGTCATAATCAATCTTGTCAAGCTCAATTCTGTCGGGATCAACGCGGCTATTCCCTTCCAACAAATCAGCTATCTCTAATGGCGCGCGGCTGCCTTTATTTGGCCCTATTCTTAGCTCACGAAACTGCTCCCTCTTGTAATCAGGATGGAACTTGTCCACCAAAGCGTCTCTTTCCTCCGCAGGAATACGGGCAAACTTTCCCTTTTCCAGTCGCTTTGGCCTGGTTTCCTCTACTTTTCTTTTGCTCTCTTCCATCGAAGCCGGATATGGCATGTTGGCTACCTCCTCTTAAAAAGGTTTCGCTAAGCGGGCTCTATTTCACGCTTAGCATACAACTCGCGCAATTCGTCCGTGGCCATCTGCTTTAGCTTCTCCATCTCAGCATCAAATCTTCCTTCCTCTATCTCTTTTACTCTCGCTAGATTATGCTGGGATTTGGGCGCAAGATGGGCTCCCCTCAACCTTCGACCTGCTATGGCAATAACATATGGCTGTAATCCTTGCGGACACCTAGCAGCACACAAGCCACACATCACACAATCGAAGGATTTTACATGCACTTTCTCATAATCGCCTCTTATGGCAGCAGACATAACTTCCATCACTTCCAGGTCCTGAGGACAGCTTTTGGTGCAGTTGTTGCAGCCAAAACAAGTAAGGATGATGGGATAACGCTCCACCAGCTTGTTTTCACCTTCTCGTGGCTTTAAGTCCCCCACATCATAAAGGGCTTCGGCAGTAGGGAAGAATGGTATCTGCGTTAGGTACATATCTTGCTCAACAGCTTTCTGACAGGCAAGGGCATATTGTAGTTGAGGATCGTTCTTGAAGCAGTAGATCGTGGCACAGGCGCCACAAAACCCGGAACGACACCCAACACTTCGAATAAGGTTGTAACCACAATACTCTAATGCCGCCTGGATGGTAAGTCCCTCAGGGACTTGATAATGCTTGCCCATTATGTAGATACCAAGCATTTGGACCTTTCCTTTTTCGGCAACTTTAGCCATTGTTACCTCCATTTACAGTACCGCTTCCGCGTGGCGATCGCACCAACATTGCATATTCACGGCGACAGGTAAGCTAGCAATATGGCAAGGGAAGACCTCAACGTGAACCGCCAGAGCGGTAACAGTGCCACCATATCCCATGGCACCAATACCTAGATTGTTGCACCGGGTTAGAATCTCCCTTTCCATATCTGCAACCTCAGGATCGGGATTTGGCTCGCCCACTTTGCGCAGCAGTGCTTTCTTGGCCAGCATCATGGTCTTTTCCGTCGTCCCTCCTATTCCAACACCAACGAGAACTGGAGGACACGGGTTACTACCAGACTCATCAACGCGATTTACCACGAAATCTATGATCCCTTGCCGACCTTGTGCTGGAGATAGCACCGTTAGGCGAGACATATTTTCACTGCCGCCCCCCTTAGGCATGACAGTGATTTTGAGCCTATCTCCAGGGACTATCTCGGTCCAAATATCAGCCGGCGTGTTGTCTTTGGTATTTACCCTAGCGGAAAAAGGCTGAGTCACCACAGATTTTCGCAGATAGCCATTATTGTATCCCTGGCGCACCCCTTCATTCACCGCCGTGTAGAGGTCACCTCCAGTAATGCGGACTTCCTGACCTAGCTCCAGCCAGACTACGGCCAAGCCCGTGTCCTGGCACAGGGGAATTTGCTCCTGACCAGCCACGTCTACGTTTTCCAGTATTCTATCCAATACGTCGCGGGAAACCGGCGATTTCTCCTTCTCCCTTGCTTTCTTGAGAGCCGCGAGCGCATCTTCAGGGAGGTAATGGCAGGAGTGTTCAAACAAACGAGATATAGCGTCGGTGATGTCACTAGCTTGAATCTCTCTCATTTCATCTCAGGCTCATCATAATTTCATGACGCTGAGTAACTCTCGCACCGCATTGGCTGATTTCTTTAATGCTGCGTCTTCTTGAGAGGTCAGCTTAAGCTCTATTATTTGCTCAATGCCGTTTTCACCTAATTTGACTGGAACTCCTGCAACTACCC
>CAYVSN010000078.1:0-5979 GCA_964453875.1 uncultured Dehalococcoidales bacterium | reverse complement strand
GGTAGGTGTGGCTATCCTTTGTGCTGTCAGAGCTTCCTTAGTGACTTCGTCCCTGTTTCTATTAGAATGGCCAAGGAACAAAATCTGGCTCTAAATCCCATGAAGATCTCGGGGCTATGCAGTCGGCTTCTCTGTTGCCTTGGTTACGAAAGCAAACAATACGCAGAAATCAAAGAAAGGATGCCTCAGATAGGTCAAGAGGTGTCAACACCGTTAGGCAAAGGTGAGGTAGTTGATACCAACCCTTTGAAGGAAACGATAACGCTGAAGCTGGAGAGTGGAACCCGTACAGAGTTACCCCTTGATCAGATAAATCTAGAAAGAACCTCAGAAAACTAGGTTACAGAGTTATTGAAACAGATATTTTTGCCATTCGCCGTGGTTGTGCAGATAACCGTAGGGAATATAGAAACCATTGCTACGGGGCGGGCGGGGCTGGCGTACTAATTTCATTCCAGCTTCCTCTGGGGTACGCCCACCTTTACGGCGGTTGCAAGGAATACAGGCACTAACCACATTTTCCCAGGTGTGCTCCCCATCTCTTCGCCTTGGAATAACATGGTCCAAGGTAAGTTCCTTGGTCTTTCCACCACAATATTGGCATGTATACTGATCGCGGTTGAACACCTCAAGCTTAGTCAGCTTTCTCTGATGATGAGGGGGTCTAACCATATAAACAAGGCGGATCACCGAAGGTATCTGGAACACTCGGCTAACAGAGTGGAGTTCGCCTCTGCTGTTTTCCAGTACTTCGGCTTTGCCACGATAGACTAGCACTATAGCACGACGCACACGGCATAAGTTCAGCGGCTGATAGCCTTGATTAACAACCAACACCAGGGAATTTATCATAACTGAGTCCTGTATTATTAACGTTGGCTTATTCTAGCAGTCATGTCTCTCAATTGCAATAACGTTTGCGCGCAAGCGTCCCAAAATCAGCGGCTAAGACAGGCTCCTGACCCAAGAAAGCTGCCCTCTTGTGTTAGAGCAAAAGACGGAACAAATCAGCCGGTAGCCGAAAATTGGCAACAAGATACAAAGAGGGCCCAGAAATAGTTGACAACGCTTGGCGCCCCACCTACAATGGCGCTGGCAGGATAGTAGGCTCTGCCGCGAGAACCCCAAAACTAGAGTAGAGGTGCCACTATGACGGACTGGGGCGAAAGTGCACAGGCTCTGAATAGGTTCATCAGGCCGCAGACCTTCCCCATCAGTGTAAAGATGGTGGAGAGTGCTGACGACTTTCCTGAAAGAACCAGACGTCCTTTCAGGGACATGGGATTCAAGTCGACTATCTGCGTCGCCGTAGCACTGGCTCGCAAGTATGGCTGGACCATCGGTATGACGGCCGAGGACAATGCTTGCCCTGTCGCAGCGTTCCTTTACGGTTGGAGCGATTCCGAGGCGGAGAACGAAGCCATCTTGGCTGATTTCATGAAAGCAATGAGCTATGGAACAAACGACGATGCAATAAGGGCAATTTTGGAAGCTACCAAGCAGTTTAAACTCAATAAAGGGCAATATGCGGGGGTTGTTTTCTCACCCCTTGAGCTAGGTAGAATTGATCCAGACCTGGTCATAGTGTTTTGCAATTCAGCCCAACTAATGAGATTAGTGCACGGAGCAACCCGAGAAAAGGGTGCAAGTCTGCCCTCCATTTTCAGTGGCAAATTTGGGGTCTGTAATGAAGGAGTGCTACAAACCATTAAGACCAAGGAGCCAAGGGTAGTACTGCCAGGAAACGGCGACAGAGTTTGGGGCATGGTGCAGGATGACGAGTTTGCTTTCACCATACCCGGGGATTTGGTGGATCAAGTTATTACGGGTCTTGAGGCTACTCACCGAACCGGCATCCGATATCCCATACCTATTGACGTAAGACATGAGCCACTCTTCCCGCCGCAGCTTAGGATACCCTAGCAAGAAAGCTGCTTGAAAGCGTCCGTCGTGTAGTCCCGGCTGGTTCTAGCTCGTTCGGTGTCGCTTATCTTTTGAGAACAGCCTCAACCTCAACGCCCAGAACAGAAGGCATGCGGCTTATGATTATCCAAGAAAGGCATGAGGAAACGCGAATTCGAAATGCCCTTTCAGCTGACCTGCCATAGCAGCCTGGGGCAGGTGTAAATACTTCTATTTAGTACAAAAAAGCGCCCTGAGTAACCTCGCTTGTATTAACCTCCTCGCCCGTTCAGCTGCCGCCTACCTTGTGCTGCATCTCCTGTTCGCTAACACTTTTCAGCTTTCGCTTACTTAGGTCCCCACCGGTGACGCTTGGCTACTCAGGACATTCTCAATATACCACGTCCATAATGATTTGTCAAATTTCTGGTGTGCGGTGTCCACGAGACGCGGTACAGCTTCCAGCCTGCGGGTATTCTGAATACATCAAGACGACCCTAGAGCTTCCGGAGAGCGGCATTAATAGTCTGCGGTTGAAAGAATGCGTCACAGCATTGCCCGTAGTCTTTGAATGCCTCAAAGACCGGATATGCTGGATCAGAATAAGGTAAACATGACAGCCACTGGACAAGGAACCGTTCCCGCCATGACCGCCGCGAAGCTGACAACGACCGGCCTGAAGTGGATACCGAATCTGCCGCTGAATCGGTTCCGGCGGCAGGAACATCAGCAGGCGGAGCAAAGGCTTAGGGCATCAACGTTGACTAGCCACGATGAATAGCAAATTAGGGAGCTGAGCCCTCTCCTTGCCAATGGGAGACACACACGTTTGCCAAAATACCCATTTTGGCTGGGCTTGGTAGATGTGTACCGCACCAAAGATTGCCGAGCTAATGTGCCCAGAACTGACCTCGTGGGCCAAGAAATCGCCATCCGTCAGGTCACAGCAGGCTCTACACTGGCCACCGTGTTGAGGCTTCACGCATAAGTCAGCTTAATGTCTTTCTTGGAGGATTCCCTGATAGGTCCTAAACACGCCTCACCATGTTCCGCGGCACAAGGTGGATTGTGGACGTAGGCTTTGCTAGAATATGCCTTGTGAGAGATTCTTTTACCGTTCATGACTTGCCTCTTAATGAGCGCCCCAGGGAGAGACTGCTTAAGCTGGGCGGCGAAGCTCTTTCGGCTCAAGAGGTTCTAGCGCTAATCCTGGGTCGAGGAGCTAGCGGTGAATCTGTCATGGTGACTGCTCAGAGGTTGCTAAGCAAGTTTGGCAATCTTGCGGGGGTTGCCAACGCCTCGTTAGAGGAGTTGACCCAGATAAAGGGGATTGGGCCGGCCAAGGCAGCTCAGATCAAAGCTGCGGCTGAGTTGAGCAAGCGGCTGGAAAGCCCTGCCGATGAGGGTGAAAAACCAGCAATTAAATCTCCAGAGGACGTCGCGGCCTTAGTAAGGAGCCAATTGAAAGGCAAGAAGAAGGAACACTTCTTGCTTCTTTGTTTAGATAGCAGGAATAGGCTTATAAATTACAGGCCGGTTTCTATGGGGAGTCTCGATACTAGCATTGTTCACCCTCGTGAGGTATTCAAGGAGGCTGTTGCCTCCAACGCTGCTTCAGTCATATTCGTTCATAATCATCCCTCAGACGACCCCGAGCCATCAAAAGAAGATATTGAATTGACCAAACGACTTGTCAAGGCGGGCGAAATCATGGGCATTGATGTTCTCGACCACATCATTGTCTGTGATACAACATACTTGAGCTTGAAGGCTAAGAATCTGTTCTAGTTGTGGGCCAAGATTTGGCGAAATTGCTGCCCAGTTCTGTAGCCAAGCGCCCACTTCGAACATAATAGCAACAAAGTAGGGTGCCCAGAAGAGATAACATACCTGCCACATAGAAAACAGGATCTATCCCCAAATGGTTCGGCACAATACCTGACACCAAAGGAGCAATTATTATTCCCAAACTCGACGTAGTACTAAATATGCCCATCCACTGTCCCATCCCTACCTTCTTACCGATCAGCACGGAGTCACTTATGGCAACAGATATTGATAGTGCGGCCCCGATACCTACAAAAGAGCTGGCAAGCAGAAGCGTTACCAAATTGGGACAGAACGGTATCACCAAGAGTGCCACTGTGCCAACGAACAAGCCAGCAAGCTCCTGATAGGGCTTCTTACGCACACCCAACCTGTCTGACAATCGACCAAAGGAGGGCTCCAAGATAGCGCTAAGAAACAGGCCAATTGAAACGACAAGCCCTAACTGAGAGGGATTCATACCTATTCCTGAAGCAAGCAAAGGCAAAAATGACATAATGACTCCTGCTCTCAAAGCAACGATGAGTCTCGTCAGGAGGCTTGTTCCCGCAATACTGTATTTGAAAAGCTGCCTAAACCCCACAACTTCTTCTTTGTTTCAATTTTCTCCGTTGTGGTCGTGTCGGTTCTCCTCACTTCCTTTTCTTTCGGCAAAAGGAGTAACGCTACCAGAAACGCCACTGCGCTCAGAAAGCCCATGCCATAGAATACTGCGTTGAATCCCAGTGTGTGATGCACAACCCCCCTAAGAGAGGGCCTGCTGCAATCCCCAGGTAGAACATCATAGTCACTAGCCCCATGGACGCTCCTTCTTTTCCTTCTTCCGCGAACTCTCCGGCATAGGCCATTACAATGGGGATCACCATCGCTGCACCAATTCCATGAATTAATCGTACTACTGTGAGTACATACTCACTATCGGCTAACAGGCAGAGGAAAGAGACTACCGAAAGAAGCAGGAGCCCTGAGACAACGAAAATCTTCCTTCCTATCTTATCGGAAATATTCCCCACAACAGGCATGAAGACTGCACGGGAAATCGCGAAACCTGCAAAAATCACGCCTATCCAGAGACCACTAGCTCCAAGTTCCTCTGCAAAGCTTGGCAAGAGCGGAGATATGATTCCCAAACCCAACATTGCCGAAAAGGCAGAGAAGAGCAAAGCGAACTATTGTCTCTTTTCCACTAGTTGACCACCGATATGATTTTCAAAAGACGTAAAGTGCTGTCCAAAGAGGGTTACTTGAACAAACAAGGAATTCTGGTGGGGCGTCCCACAAGTGCTGAAAAGCTGAATCGGTATATCTTAGTCTGCAGCGACTGCGAAGCAAACGAGTGCTTTTGAAGACCCTCAAAAGGCGGCATGCCCCCATAGAGAAAGGATACCACAGTAGGCAAGGCCCGCCTATGATGGGCCCATGACTGTGGCCAGACGGCCCGCGATCCAGCCCTTAACCCGTTTGCCAGGCAGGGAGAGAAGCCGCCGCCAAGTGGGGGCTATGCAACAGGAAGTGACAGGATACCTAGGTCGTCTCCGCTATGAGCGAAGGCACGGTAGCATCAGCGGCCATTGCAATAGGCACTGCGAATAGCAAGCAACACCTGCTGCTGCGGAGCCCAGCCGCTTGCGCATTCTGGGAAGCGGGTCAACGGCATCAGGATTTGCCATTTGCCGAATCTCTGCCACAGCTATCGCTGGTTCGCTGTTGAAAGCTTAACTGGGAATGTTGTATTGTGTATATGTGGTTCTTGTCCACAACTATTCCTCAGGGAACCCTGAGCCACCAAGAGAGGATAGTCGACTGACCAAAGGAATCGTGGAGGCCGGCGAAATCATGGGCGTAGCCGTCCTCGACCGCGCCATTGTCTGCGACAAGAAAGATACACAAGCTTAAGAGCTAAGAATCTAATCTGGTTGGAGGCGAGGAAATGAGCACGATTAACGGGGGTCATCTGGTTGCCAAGGCGTTGAAGCAGGAAGGAGTGAACTATATCTTTACCCTGTGTGGGGCGTCTATTCTACCCATCTACGAGGGATGTGTAGACGAAGGGATCGGAGTAATTGATGTGCGGCATGAGCAGGCAGCGGCTTTTGCAGCCCAAGCTTGGGCTAAGATCACGGGAAACCCCGGTGTCGCAGTAGCTACGGCAGGCCCGGGGGTTACCAATCTAACCACGGCCGTGGCTAACGCCTTCAGGGATTCTATCCCCATGATTGCCATCGGGGGCAGAACCCCTTTCACACAGTG
>CAYVSN010000077.1:0-5993 GCA_964453875.1 uncultured Dehalococcoidales bacterium | reverse complement strand
TTCCCCGGTGTCCGCACCGAATAGGAAGCTAACCTCGCATGGACTCAGTCTCAGCCCTAATGTATTGTTATCAACATCCTCGCTCCTCTGCTATACAGAATTGCTGGCGAGTTGAACACTTCCGTCTTGAGAACAACACCTACGCCAGCTTCTCCTCCAAAGCTGCGATTACTTTCGCCGTGGACAAGGGTTTGTGATGACATTCAGCTAATGTGGTGCTTTGGGTTCGCGGGCTCGCCCGTTAAATGAGCTATAATGGCTGATGTGGACAGCCCTGTGAGAAGCCATACCAGCAAGGAAGTGGTACTGCTTGTTGCCACCATGGCTTCCTTTATTTTCCCCTTCATGGGCTCTTCTGTGAATATTGCGCTTCCTTCAATCGGGAGGGAACTGTCATTGGATGCAGTCACATTAGGCTGGATTGCTACTGCGTTCATACTGGCCTCTGCCACTTTGCTTGTCCCCTTTGGGAGGATAGCAGACATATATGGCAGGAAGAAGATCTTTACGTACGGCGTAATTATCTTCACGGTTTCATCCTTTCTCTCGGGAATGGCAGGCTCCGCCGCCATGCTTATCTCCTTTCGGGTTTTGCAGGGAATCGGTGGTGCCATGATTGCCGGGACTGGAGTGGCAATGCTCACCTCGGTATTTCCTGCCGACGAGAGGGGGAAGGCCCTGGGCATAAATGTCGCTGCGACCTACGCTGGCCTTTCTCTGGGACCGGTTCTGGGCGGGGTTCTAACACAGCATCTGGGCTGGAGGAGCATCTTTTTCATGACTGTGCCCCTGGGATTGGCAGTTCTTGGCGTCATCTTATGGAAAGTGAAAGGGGATTGGGCTGAGGCAAAGGGAGAGAAGTTTGATTTCGCTGGCTCCATAATCTACAGCCTTGCGCTAGTAGGGTTAGTATATGGGTTTACTATCTTGCCGGCGATGTTGGGAGTATGGCTAATTGTTGCAGGTGTCATCGGGCTTTCGGCATTCGTCAAATGGGAAATGAAAACGAAAAGCCCGGTCCTGGATATAAATCTTTTCACGAATAACAGAGTCTTCGCTTTTTCCAACCTGGCAGCCCTGATTAACTACAGCGCCACGTTTGCCGTGGCTTTCTTTATAAGCCTTTATTTGCAGTATATAAAAGGATTCAGCCCTCAAAGTGCTGGCTTGATTCTGGTGGCCATGCCTGCCGTGCAGGCAATTCTTTCGCCGCTGGCCGGCAGGCTTTCAGATAGGATTGAACCGAGAGTAATCGCCTCAGCGGGGATGGCGTTGACCACTGCGGGACTTGTCCTCTTCATTTTTCTAAATGGGGAAACTTCCCTGGAGTTCATTATCGGCGCTTTGATTCTGATTGGTTTTGGCTTTGCCCTGTTCTCGTCTCCCAATACAAATGCAGTTATGAGTTCTGCCCCAAAGACGGCTTATGGGGTAGCCTCGGCAACTGTGGCAACAATGCGGCAGGTTGGAATGGTGTTTAGCATGGGAGTCGCCATGCTGATGTTCGCCCTGTACATCGGGAGAGTTGAAATTACGCCTGAGCACTATCCGCTCTTTCTGGAAAGCATGCAAACATCATTCATCATTTTCGCCGTTCTTTGTTTCGGCGGCATATTCGCCTCTCTTGCCAGAGGGAAGATCCGATAGCCCCTTATGTCATTGCGAGCCGCGCCCCTTATGTCATTGCGAGCCACTATCAGTCTAACGATATCCTTAGACCTCTTATTCCCACGCATGCTGGCCTGTCCTATGGTCACCCGATTCCTTTCTACCATAGATCATCATTGTTGCATTCGAGTTGCACGTGGTCATGTCCGAATGAAGTCACAAAGGTGCTTAGCCTTCGATTTGGGTTCGAAGTGACTATCCGATTTTCTCCATGTCCTGACCGCAGCAGACAAGAGTACCGCCACCAACTTTGGTTACTGTCACCTCATTACCACATACATTGCACCTGTACTTTTCGCCCACCTTTTCGACTGCCATTTGTCCCTCCTCCTTTTCTGTCTCCCAGACCGGGAGTTCACTGTGCGCGCTCTCAACACCCGGGCTCCCCCGGGTGGCCGCAACAGCTCTGCCGCCTTACTACCTTTATGAGATTGTTGCGGAAGAACAGATAGATTTTCCTGTGAAGAGGCATGGGAACCGTCATGTTAGTGAAAAAGGCCCTTAGACTTGGCATGTCAGCTTCTCGCCACCCCCCACTTGAATAGACTTTGAATATTGTAGCATATGTGTCAATAGTCTCCGAGGTTGAACTGCAATGACCATAAGACATCAAACCAGACGAGAGCATTATCTACCGAAAGGCTTTCCAAATTGACCTCGTCTATCTTCGTCAACATATCATCCTGAAGACGATAGACCTCAAAGGTCAGACCATCAGTAAGCACACCAAAGAAAACCTGCTTATCGCCCAAAGAACGCAGATAGCCCTCTAGTTCTTCCCTGCCCTTATCCCTTTCCAGCTTGAGGTCCCGCCTAAACTCGCAGACAATGTCCTCATAGGGGGCATCAATACTACCTCTTGCCTTGGTGCCCTTCATTCCTTTCTCTAGTTTTACATCGGCAGGGTCGACCCTGAAGCTCTTTATGGCAAACTCGATAAGAACTTGGCGCAGGTGGTCGTGTGAAGCTCGCTATCGTTGGTCTTTCAGATAGCCCACAGATGATCCTCAAAGTGAGACTGGAAAGGCTGGAGGCTCATGCTCCCATGGACATTATTGAGGGTATGACGTATTAGCCAATGGAACTAGGCAATGGCTAGACCCTCACCAGTTATCTTGTCTACTTGGCCCCGGCGGATATTCATGCGAAAAAAGTCTTCTGTGTATTGTCTTCCCAAGTTCTTTTTTAGGCCAACTTTTGCCAATAGCGTCTCCATTGAGATTCCCCGCTCTGACATGCCCATCATTGCCAGTGCTTTAATTGCAGAGGCATCGCTGGTGCAAAAGCAGGCTTCTGGTGCCTTGTTTGCTTTGAGTAAGGCCAACGCCTCGGTTTCCCCAGGGCCTAGTGTGTCAAGAAACCAAGGAGCAAATATGGTGTGTACTGTGGCAAGCTCCTCAGCGGTTGCAGTCAGTTCACTAATGTGCCCTTTTGCTACCAGTTCTCGAACTCCAATTGGTTTGCGGATGCGCCTAGCCGTCTTAGAATATCGTGCTTCAGTCCTGATGACAGTGGCAGGAGAATCAACTCATAGCGTTCTGTCAATTGTAGCCATATGTCTGATTTGTGGGCTTCAATTACAACATTAGCGTCGAGAAGCACGCACTGAGGTTTGGTAATCCTTGCGGTCATCAAAGCCATACCCCAACAAGGTGTCAGTGAGATCAATAAGACTTGTATCTAAGTATTGCGCAAGACGCGGACGCGAAAGCCTACCCTTCTGGTAAGCTATGAAAGCGAGGCGCACAAAACGTTCCGGTATTGCAGGTGGCTTCCGCCAATCTCTGAGCCTAACGCTTCGGTCCAATTCTCTAAGGTCGGGATCCCTCCGTAAGGAATCTATATCGTCTCTTTCGATAAAGCCCAGATTTAGCAAACGATAGAGAAGCGCTTCTGTAGACACATCAAACTCCCGAGCAACTTCAATAAGGTCAGCATAGGTAACCTTGTCATTTCTGATGCGACTTTCGAAAGCTTGCGCTATGTCATCAGACGGCAATAGTAGGGTAGAGGCAAAGGCATTGGCAAATTTTTCAATCTTGTCCCAAAGCTCTGGATTATCCATAAGCGAGTGGGGGGGCACACTATCCCATGTCACAAGGTGAAAGAGTTCGTGTGCAAGACTGAAATTTCGCCGCCATGGAGCTTCTGCGGAGTTCATCAGAATCGCAGCACCAAACGAACCTTTCGTTGATGCCGCTGACCCTTCCTCCTCCAGGTCTTGGTACCAGATTTTAACCCTGTACTTTTGTTCAAGCACACTCACCAGACATGTAGCCGGCCGGCTCCCTAACTGAAGGTCTTTCCAAACACTATCGCCAAGTTGTTCGGCATACTGAAAATTCATGGTGACAGAGTTCATAGTCGCCTTGGGCAATTCGCGTTCGGTGACCACTTCGCAGAGCTTCTCCAGTAGAGTATACTGCTCGCAATGCTGCAGGAAGTCAGCTTCTATTAACTCCCTATCTCGCTGAGGATATTTTCGCCACAAGACTGGCGCAAGTGGCTTCGGCTCTTCAGTATTTAATAGTTGAGACACCTCCATGCGTAAGACCCTAGCCAGATTGACTAATTCCCACGCCTTGACCTCTCGCCCCCCCTTCTCAATCTGTGAAATGATTTGAGGCGCTGAGAATCCTGCTTCGTCAGCCAGCTGTTGCTGTGACAAAGATAACCGAACCCTGGCGGTGCGGATCCGGTGACCAAGAATCTTGCGAAGGTCATCCATGCAGTCACCTCCTTCAAGATAACCTTTAGCTCGTTAGTCAAAGTATAGCACGGTCGTCAACCAGCATTCAAGATTATCTTGACCAAAGTTGCTGGACTCTTGATATATACCTATACATGAGGACACGATTCGTCACCCTGTCCAATGGAAGGCGGTGCTATAGGGCCAAGAGGCTGGCACAAAGATAGCATTGCGATTCACAAAACCAGGTGCTTCGTAAGAACGCCTCTGCCGAGCCGACCATCCAGTTGTTGAACTGTGAAAAGCCGCCTGATACACTCTCACCTGGAGGAAAGAACATAACTAGAAACAGGTCAATGCGAAGAAGACGGGAGAAACGAGTGTTCCTGAAATATGATTTTGACAACGACCAAGCACTCAGGGATTTTATCGTTGGGCAATCAAGTTTGCTAGATTCCCCATTTGGGATCGCTGATTGGTCGATGAAGGGGGCACGACTGGAGCGGAACTGCAAGTGTGAGGCTAGACGAAGGATTGAGCGTTCCGACAAGGTCGTTGTCATGGCAGCTTGTAAGACCTACAAAGCTCCGGGTGTTGCAGAAGAAGTGAAAATGGCTCGGGAGGCGGGTATTACACTGATCATAGGATGCCCGAAATAGTCAGTGATGATGAAAGAACCAACTTACATAGTCATTCTTATTACCACCAGCGGCGAAAAAGAGGCCCGCGCAATAGCTGACCTGCTACTTAATCGGAGAAAGGCTGCCTGTGTGAACATTTTGCCTAGGGTGGATTCGCTCTTTTGGTGGCAAGGTGGGCTTGAACCAGCCCAGGAAAGCCTCATGGTCATCAAGACAAAGGCGTTTTTGCTTCCCGAAATCATCAATCTAGTCAAAGGAGTTCATAGCTATCAAGTGCCTGAGATAATTGCAATGCCTATCATAGCTGGAAACGAAGATTACCTGAGATGGATAGATGGCGAGGTGGAAGGATAAGGCATAGATAAGAAACTCCGCCATCCGCACGATATTAGTAGCCTCACCACTACTTAGTCGGGTAGATGGAATAGAACAGCCCAGTCTATCAACAGACACTGAAGATTCCGATGAATTGCCTGGCCAGCTGCTTCTGCTGATTTTGTGGGACCGAGTCAAAAGTCGGGTAAGAAAGTGAAGACTGAAGAACCCAGGGGCGATCCAGAGCGAGGATATGAGGGTGAGACCACCTGGGATTTTGGATGTTCTATTCCTGCATCGACAAGGTGGGAAGCCGTTCTTATTGCCTGCGTCCTACAGGGTTTATATATAGAGGCTGTTCATCCTGTGGTAGACTCAGGACTCTGGCTACCTCTTCATCATGAAACGCACCTACAGTGACTGCTCCCAAGCCCATTGCTGTTGCATGGAGGCACAAGTTCTGAGCGGCATGTCCCACGTCGATGTGCACATATCTCATAGGTCTATCACCACATTTAGTCGTTGTCCTTTCATAAACTGCAGTGAACACAGGGACAACAGCAGCTTCTTCCACGCAAGGGCGCGTTAGGGCGGCATCGCCCAGCTCATCTCTCTTCTCAGCATCCACAACTCTGACAAGAATGGTGTCGTTGCGACGCCTAGGCGTCGCAACCTGGGTG
>CAYVSN010000076.1:1379-6028 GCA_964453875.1 uncultured Dehalococcoidales bacterium | reverse complement strand
AGTTATTTGCCCAAAAACAGCGAGCCTACCCTACAGCACTATCGCTCTTCTAACCAGCAACTCGCTTGCCACAGCTTGGGCAAGCTTTGAGAGTCGGTATTTGAGTGGTTGATGACATTATGTTAGTATTGTGTTAATAGCGCGTTTATAGCCAGACAAGGGGAGAAACCCAAGCGAAATGAGCGTGTGCTCCTCGTTCAAATAAGGGAGCCAAGAGAAAAGCCAAGCGGATTTGGAGAGGTGTCGCAATGGGCAAAGTGGTCATCATCTGCGATACAGTATATGGAAATACCGCTAGAGTTGCTGAAGCCATTGGTGACGGAGTAAAGGAAGCGGGATTGGAAGTCGAGCTTAGGCATGTTAAGGATATGAAACCGGGGGACGTGACCGCTTTCGATGTCATTATAATGGGCTCGCCAACCCATGCTGGAGATATGTCGGAAGACATGAGGAGCTTCGTGAAGGGTATGAAAGGGCTCACCCTAGAAGGGAAGAAAGGCGCTGCCTTTGATACGAGATACGTCGGTGAAGAGATTGGAGCTGCGGCAGCGATAGAAAGCTCTATGAGGGAGTTAGGTATAGATGTCGTCATGCTAGGTTCACCTTTTAGGGTGAAAGCAGGTGAGGGACCTCTCGCTGATGGAGAATTACCGAAATGCAAAGAGTTTGGGCGAGCCATAGCTAGAAAGATTAAGTGATTAGAGCAAAGTGGCTAGGCGGATTTGGACAGACTGCGATGGAGGAAAATGTTTGAGAGGAGACCGTAGAAATGTGCCAAGCGGAAAAGAAGAAGGGCTGTGAGCAGCCAGAGAAGCTAAAAGACAAGCCTGAAGAGTGCACGCCTGAGCAGATTAAAGAATGCCACGGTGAGGCGCCTGAACATCCGTGTCTTAAGAAAGAGTAGCCCAGACGGCGGATTCGGAGAGGGCAATTCCATTAAAAAGCTGCGAGGAGGACCGAAGATATAGCCTAGAGCAGAAGCCATGCAGTGGTCTCTTATGGATGTCAACACCTTGGGTTTGCTATCGAAGCAACAATGGAATCGCATCGCGGAGGACTACTATTCGCCCTCGCACGTGACGACACGGAACTTTGATGTGATAATAGACGCCTACTTATCACGCTTTCTGTGTCGCATCAATCTCGAAGGTTACGTGTTGGAAGTGGGAGGTGGTAGTGGGAGACTGCATAAACTTGTGACCGTAGCTCCAGACAAGCATATTGTTGGAGACATCTCCATACCTATGATGAAAGCTCTTCCGGAGGTGAACCGCTTCACGACGTATGTCCAAATGTCCGCGTACCATTGCCCCTTTCGGGACTGTGAGCTCGATGCCGTTATTTCTATACTCGGGGATTCGTTCTCTAGGGAGGAAGCATTTGCAGAGTTCCATAGGATACTCAAGCGAGGGGGAGCGTTCCTGCTAGCTAGCCCATCGGCAGTATGGGGACGAACGCTACGCCCTATCATCGGAATAGGTGCTAACGAGACAGTAATGCCCACCAGGACTCACGGCCCACTGAGAGTGCCGTCATTTGTCTACACTGAAGACGAGCTGAAAAGAATCCTTTTCAAGGTCGGGTTTCGGGCTGTACAGTCAGAGTCTTTCGACGCAGCTGGAATAATTACTGACGATGTGGATTTCTCCCCGCACGTGGTAATAGTGAGTCATGCCCTCAAACTACCGCCTACCAGGGTACCGTTGGTTACTGTAGCGTTAGCGTTTAAGAAGTAGTCAATCTTATAGGGTTCGAATGCAGCAAAAGAACTTGGCTATTCTAGACCTCGACCAGTGGGTGGAAGAATTCTCCTGTCGTAATTCTGCCTGGTGGACCTGGCGCCCTGGTTCCCGAGATCCCTCGCAGGCTTGGCTTGGTTTCGTGGAGAATGCTACCTCTAGAATCGCTGAATTCGTGCGGAGGGAGGAGCATACGAAGACGCTTGAGGCACTTGGAAAGGCATTTGGTTGGCTGTGCTGCTTCGTAAGCTATTGTCATACCCAGCCTACGGTCAGGTTGGCAAAGCCTCTGTCGGTAATAGTCTGGGACAAGTATCCCGGTGTTTGCTATTCATGTGCATTCAAGTTTAGGAAGCAAGATCTGGTACGACAAGGTTACTTACCCTGTGTCTGCCTGGGCGCTCCTAGCCGCACAGATGCGCAAAAGCGGCGAGCGCTCCAGAATCGTAACATCGCAAGGGACCACAAGAACAAACCAAATTCGGTTGATGAGTGGGCAAAGATGATCCATGACATCTATGGTGGGGCTCATAAGGAGCTTTCTCTCTCGGCGCTGTGTCTGCACTTCCTCGAGGAGGTAGGAGAAGTTTCTAAGGCGCTCTATGGTATAGAAGTGCTTACATTTCCCAAGCAGCTGGGTGAGCTCCCGAAAAAGATCACGGAACTTGAAGAGGAAGTGGCCGACGTTTTCTCGTGGATCTTTGGGCTGCTAAACAAATTAGATCAGACTTTGGAGAAAGCTCGGGCATACTACCGTGAAGCAAAACTTTTACCCGTTAGTGCTACAGAGCTCTTCCGGCAGGCGCTCTCGCGGCCGATTACCGACGCAGTCTTAGATTAGGAAAAGCACGCCATGTGCGCCAACCCGAGCAAGGCGAAACTCCTGCGTAGACAGTGGGCCCTTAGAAGCTGGTGTGGGTGGTTTTTGTACAATCGAGAAAAATGGCGTGAACAAGCTCCTCAAAGCGCCATGGCGCCGCTGAGTGCATATGATTAGCTAGAAGAGCAGCAAATGGGGACACCATTGCTCCGTTTTACGGACCTCCTCAAGCCGACTATCAAAAGGTATTGCGAGGTTATCGACAGGATGGGACGTAGCTGTTGGGGGGTGGAAGACAAGTTCATTGCCGTCCTAGCATTAACCAACGGTTAGCCACACAGGTAAATAGCACTTCGTTGCGTTTTTGTTATTGCACCTCGTGTGCTTGAAGACTACAACCAAAAAGTTGTTGGCCTGAAATTTAGAATTTTGACCCCTATCCCTCAGAACGTTGGGGATATAGTTAAATAACAGGAAGCGCCCTTATCGTTGTTTTGGGCCGAGCTCTTTCCTCTTTTTGTGGTTTAGTAGTCGCTAGTCGACAGATAAATCCTCATCAGGTTTTTAAATAGCTTTCCGTGATTAGGCACCTTGAGATGCAATAGTTCATGTACGATGGCTTCACGACGGACGCTTGCCGATTGGTGAAGAATCTCCGAATTGAAAGTCAGCCTTCCGTTGCTGGAGCAACTTGCCCATTTACTCTTCATCGGGCGTAAGCGGATTTCTTTAGGCTCAACACCAATACGCTTAGCCCAGCTCAGCACTTCCGCTTTGAATACCTGGGCTGGTATTATTTGTTCAAGCGTTTCGGATGGCTTCATATCTACCTTCTTTGGATAACCGACATTATTTTCCCCACGGTTTCCGGGATATTCTCCATTGTTTCATGCTCAAGCATACTGTAAAGTCTACGCCTGATTTGGCGAGCTTGTTTGTCACTAGTGTGCCAGTGGGGATATTCTTTCAATATTCCGACCATATTTTCAGCTACCTTCTCTGCCTCAGATAGGCTAATGCCCTCTTGCTTTAAAATCCACAAGGCAGCAAACGCCTCTCCTGATATACCACGCTCAGCCTGCTCACGCTCAGCCTCATTAATCTCATTGATTAATTCTTCAAGCTGTCTGAGGGCTTCCTGAGTAGAGAACTGACGCTGCTTGAATGCTTCAGCAATGGCTTCGGCACGCTCACCAATGGTAAAGAGGTAAGGGGCTTTAGTAGCTTCATCCTGCACTTTTTGACTGATACTCTTAATCAGGTTGAAAATCTTTACGGTGTCAGGCTGGCCGCTCTTGGCTATTTTGTCCAGAGTCTGCGGATTAACCTCATAGATGGAGACAGCCTCATGGATTACGCCTGCTTTAGTAAATTCCTGAACCAGATGTGCTGTCTTGCGAGCTAACTCCCGGTCAGTGATTCCCTTATTATCATAGGCAGAACGAAGGAGGGCATACAAATCTGCCAGCTTCTGATAATCCTCCACGAACTGTCTCAGGAATGGGTCCGGCGAGAGAATTTCATAGAGGTCTTCAAGTTCTCGGAAGAAACCATAGTATGAATGTCGCTTCTCCTCGTCACGGAATAGGTCTAGGGCAGCCTCAGCAGCTTTGTCATCACTCTTTCCTTTGATAATCGGAAGATACTCATTGCATCCGGTTACTATTCTCTCACGGAATCGTGCTTTCAAAATATCCAATCCTTCTATCACACTCTGGACATCCTTGGAGTCGAATGCAAGAGCCTTCTCCAGATTCTCGAAAATACCAACAAAGTCCAGAACAAAGCCGCCGGGCTTGTGTTTGCTGTTCTCGTCCTCATATGGGCGGTTGACACGGGCGATGGCTTGCAGTAAAACATGGTCACGCATAGGCTTATCCAAATACATGCAGTAGAGAACCGGGGCATCGTAGCCAGTGAGGAGCTTCTCGGTGACTATAAGAATCTTGGGTAGTTCCTCCGGTCTAACAAATGCCTTACGGATTTCCTTCTCTTCTTTATCGCTCAGGTGGTAGCGTGCTAACTCCGGCGGGTCATTGTGACCGGGACTTATCACCACTTTTGAATATTCATCAGGTAGATATTTATTC
>CAYVSN010000076.1:0-1369 GCA_964453875.1 uncultured Dehalococcoidales bacterium | reverse complement strand
CTTAAGAAGGCAGCAGGCTTCACGGTCTACCCCGACAATAAAGGCTTTATAGCCCAGAGGCTCCACCGTTTCCTTGAAGTTATTCGCAATATACTGGGCTACTCTCTGCACCCGGTCACGGTTCTTGAGCATATTTCTCAGTTTGACCGCTTTGTCTAGCACCCGGTTCAGGTCTTCAATATCACTGACACCCTCCGCCTCAGCCAGGTCAAGGAACTCCTTCTCCAAAATATCCCGCTCAACACAGAGCTCATTCGGAGCCAGGGCATAGTAGAGGGGCACAGTAGTCTTGTCCTCAATAGACTCGGCGATGGAATACTTGTCCATATAGCCTTGAGGGTCGTCAGCGCCGAAGACCTTGAAAGTGCCTTTACCGTAGGCGGTCTTATCAATCGGAGTTCCAGTAAAGCCCAAGTAAGTGGCCTTGGGCAGAGCACCCATAAGATAGTTGCCCAAATCGCCGCCGGTGGTGCGGTGGGCTTCATCTACCAAAACAAAGATATTCGAACGTGTGTTTATATTTGCTGGAATATCATCAAACTTGTGAATCATAGAAACGATGATACCCCGCATATCATGTCTCAAAAGCTCTTTCAGTCTCTCCTTGCTATTAGCTACCTCAACGCTACTCAGACCCACGGCTGCCAGATTGCCGAAAAGCTGCGTCTCCAACTCGGTGCGGTCAACCAGCATGAGCACGGTAGGGTTCTTGAAAACGGGTTCCTCAATGAGCCGCTTGGCGATGGTTATCATGGTATAGGTCTTGCCAGAGCCCTGTGTGTGCCAGACTAGACCTCGCCGTTTGGTCGGGTCATGTGCTCTAACCAGGACTCGCTCAACAGCCCGCATCTGGTGAGGGCGAAGCACCACCTTCTGAAGCTCGTCGTCCTTGCGGGTAAAGAGAATGAAGTCCCGCAGCACCCGGAGGACACGCTCCGGGGCGACAAAGGTCTTGACTAGAGTCTCAAAGTCTTTGCCGGCAGTCTCCTCTTTCCAGTTGAACAGGTTCTTGTGAGAGAGGTTCCAGGTCGCACCATAGAAGTATTGAATCATGTGGGTAAGGCAGAAAATCTGCATCATTGCCATCAGCTCCGGCCCGTCACGTTCGTAGCGGCGCACCTGGTCAAGCCCCTCGGCAATACCGTCAAGACGGGTGGCAGACTTAGTTTCAATCAGAACCACTGGGATACCGTTGATGAGAAATACGACATCAGCGCGGATGGTGTGAATGCCGTTGGTGAAGCTGAACTCATCGGTGACGTGAAATGCATTGCGGCGGGGGTTGTTAAAGTCCACAAGGCGCAGGTTGCGTTCTCGCTGTTCTGCCTCAACAAAGACCGTCTTCAACCCTTTGAGATGCTCCCATGCC
>CAYVSN010000075.1:0-6050 GCA_964453875.1 uncultured Dehalococcoidales bacterium | reverse complement strand
GGAGCGGGGCGCATATTCTCAGCCTACGAACACACAACACAGCCTAAAATCTGGATTATAACCGAAGCGGATAGATCCGCGACTACGATCCTATTTCCACAGGAGTATTAGCATGGCTAAAGACAAATGGGTTGAGCGATGGAAGCTACCTAAATCGAATGGTGATGGTGAGTGGATAGTAGCGATAGACGAAGCTGGTAACTATGGCTGTAGTTGTCCAGTTTGGAAGTTTAGAAGGCAAGAATGTCACCATATCAGGCTAGTTAAGTTAGGAGCGATCTCATCTGAGCAAACCAAAACCAGGCCGGAGTATGTCTTGGCGAAGGTAAACAAGCCGAGTTTCGATCCAGAGACAAACAGGCTTTTAATCCCTCTTGTGGGGATACCAGACGCTATGATGATGGAAGCTACCATCTGCTACTACTTAATGAAGCATGGCTATTCTATGGGTGAGGTTAGAGAACTACGGCATATTCCAAGGGAATGGACGGCGAAGGCCATTTTTCACCATATAGACAGGCATGGCGAAGCCGAATATCCCGATGGATGGTATGAACACTAAGGGGGGGGTGAGAATCGAGAGTACATGACTTTGGACGTAATAGGCTAAGAGAATTATTAAGGGAGGTAAGACATGGCGAGAAGTATATGGAAGGGGTCAGTCAACTTTGGAATGGTAGCCATTCCAGCAAAGCTATACTCGTCAACGGATGATAAACGGGTTAGCTTTCACCAGTATCACGGCGAATGTGGCACTAGGATACAGATGCCGAAATGGTGTCCCGGCTGTGAGCGCAAACTAGAGGCGTTTGAGATCAAGAAAGGCTATGAGATCAGCAAGGATCAGCACGTTATCTTGGAGGAAAGCGATTTTGAGTCGCTTCCTCTTAATAGTCTGAAGACGGTTGAAGTGGTCGAGTTTGTTGATCCGGCGTGCATAGACGGTAGGTGTTATGCCGATTCCTATTTCCTTTCCTGTGAGGATACAGGAGCAAAGGCGTTTAAGCTCTTTTCCTATGCTATGGAAAAGCTAAATGTCGTGGGGATCGCCAAACTAACCTACCGGGATAGGGAACACTTATCAGCTATCAGACCTTATGACGGGATAATGCTTCTTCAGACTTTGCACTATTCCGATGAGCTAAGACCTTACGATGAGCTAAAGGCTAGGGACGTGGCCTTATCCGATAAGGAGATTGAGCTTGCCGAGGGATTAGTCAAGGCCATGATAGCCGAATTTGACTTGGGCAAATTCCACAACGAGTATCGAGAGGCACTAGAGACATTGATCGAGGCTAAGATCAACGGCGAAGTCATTACTGTTATACAGGAAAAGCCAGGTGTTAGCGATGTGGCCGATGCCTTGATAAAGAGCTTGGAGATGATAGGAGCGAGCAAATGATTAAACCCATGCTTGCAGAGACAGCGAAAGAGCCGTTTGACAGCGACAATCATCTGTATGAGAAGAAGATTGACGGCGTAAGGTGTGTTGCCTACCTTGACGATGCGACTAGGTTGCAGAGCCGAAGTGGTGCAGACCTCCCTCATAAGTTTCCAGAGCTTCAACAGCTTCGGAAGCAAGTCAGTAAGCCGTGCATCCTAGACGGCGAAATTGCCTGTGAGTCCTTTGGTGGTATCCAGCACCGCGTCCATAGGGAAAACTCGCTGGACATAAAGCTGGCGATGAGACAGTACCCCGCTGTGTATTGGGTTTTTGAGCTTGTCAATCTTGATAGCAGAAACATAATGTCCCAGGCTCTTATAGCTCGGAAAGAGCTACTAGGCTTGACCTTCACTAATGGCGAAAATGCCAAGTTGCTCCACTTCGTTTATCGTCATGGTATTAGCTTGTTTAATGAGATCGAGCGCGATGGTGGCGAAGGGATCATGGCGAAGAACATTCACTCCCCTTACTTAGAGGGGAAGCGGTCTACGTCTTGGCTGAAGATCAAGGCGTTTCAAGAGGATACCTTTGTCATTGGCGGACTTGTGAGAGGCGAAAACGAGAGGGCCAAAACATTCGGGTCGCTAGTCTTAGGGAAGGCTAGTAATGGTCGCCTTGAGTATGTTGGCTGTGCTGGAAGTGGACTAGCGGAAGGAATGTTGAGGCACATACTCGAAGTAGTTGTCCCAGGCCCTTGTCCTTTTCGGGTAGTGCCGAGCCTGGACAAAGAGGTTTTGACCTGGGTAAGTCCTCAGTTGGTTTGTGAAGTTCGATTCATGGGCTTGGGAAGTAACGGGCATTTGCGCTTCCCAACTTTCAGAAAACTACGATTAGAACAAAGCAGGTGAATTATGAATGTAACCAGTGGAATAGGCGATATAGAGTATGAAAGGCGGCGAGACGATAAGGCAACAGAGGATTGTCCTTACAAAGTAAAGAAGATGCTAGGGGATGAGCTTTATATCGAATGTGGGTATGATGGGGAACATAGGCTTTGCGTCGAGGAATACGACCCCGCAAATCCCTGTGCGATTCACTTGGGCGAGGAGAGAGAGGAACTTAGCACAGTGGACAAAGCTATGGTTGATTTGAAGGCTCTCTTGGGCAAAGGCTTATTCCCGGCAGCTATCGGAGATGTGAGGCGTATCCTAGTCCGTTTGTACGAGGTCAGCGTGGATGAGGGCGAAGAAGATGCCAGGGAGACTGTTGGCTTGTGGTATGAGCCTAAACCTTGGTGATTAGATAAAAGGAGGTAAAAGCGATGCCGATTAGGTGGAGTGTGCTACAGGTTTGTCAAAAGCTAGATCAGATGGAGGGACTCCTGCCTGATATTGAGCCTATCTTGGGCGAGTTGGTTGCTTCAGTGGGCTTTGCTTTGGAAGTGCCAAACTTACCTGACTATGTAAAACAGCCGTTGTGGGGGATTGAGGGTGAGGCTACCAATATGATGCGAAGGATGCACGATAGGATAAACAGACTCAGGGATTTACTGCCTAAAGAGAAGCTGGCGAAGGAACAAGGGACTTTGGCGCGTTGGTTGGACTTCTATGGGGATGAGCAAAGGGCGAAGCTGGCAGCCAGTATCTTTGGGGAGAAATAGCGATGATCTACGAGAAATACCGGCCATTCCAATTCAATGAGGTTGTCGGCCAGGAGAAGGTAATCCCGATTCTGAGGGCGCAATCGGAACTAAGGCGATTCGCGCATAGCTATCTCTTTTTTGGTTACAGTGGCAGCGGGAAAACTTCTGTGGCCAGGATCATGGCTATGGCTATGAATTGCTCTCAGATTAGAGACGGCATAGGTGAGCCTTGCGGGGAATGTCAAGACTGTCTCGCTATCAAGCGGGGTAGCCATTGGGACGTATTAGAGGTTGATAGTGGCCGTTTTCGGGGAATTGATGAGATCCGGGGACTTTGCTACAAGGCTCACTTTGCTCCTCTTTCGAGGAAGAAAGTCTATATTCTGGATGAGTGCCAGCAATTAACAGCCGAAGCCTGGGGTAGCCTGCTAAAGTTGCTGGAAGAGCCGCCACCGCATTTGTGCATTATTCTGCTTACTACGAATGGCTTGGGCGATGGTAAAATACCTGAGACGATCATCAGCCGGTGTGAGCTGTATCCCTTCACTCGATTGAAGCCTGACGAAATCAAAGCGAAACTTCAGTCCATTGCGGAAGCGGAAGCAATTCCAGTTCAAGACGAGTGGGTTAATTGGGTAAGCTCCTTTGCAGGGGGCAATCTCAGGATAGCTGAGACAGAGTTGGGTAAACAGCTAGTAGTCTCAAAAGCTAGGTGAAAATGGGAAACAACGGCCATAAGCACATTTGGACGGAGGAGGAACGGGAGATTGTTCGCCGCGACTACTCTCAAACTCACGCGTCGAGGAGGGCGATAGCACAGCATCTATGTGTCAGTGAGTTTGCCGTTGCTGGTCAAATCGCTAAGATGGGTATAGCTAAGCGTTCTGATCGTAGGCGATGGACGCGTGAGGAAGATCAAAGGCTTATAGAACTTATGCCTAGATATTCCCCTGGTAAGATTGCCAAACTGCTTCATAGGTCGTTTCACTCTGTCGTGGTGAGGTCAAAGCGTCTAGGCATTTCCAGGCGTGTCCGCGACGGCTGGTTTACGAAAAAGGAGGTCGGCGAGATTTTAGGAGTGGATCACCACTGGATTCAAAGGCGTATTGATTGTGGTGCTCTGAAGGCAACATACCACTATGGAGTTAGACCGCAGAAGAATGGAGCGGTGTCCTGGCATATTGCTGAAGCGGATCTCAGGAGATTCATCCGGCGTTATCCCTGCGAGCTAACATCGAGGAATGTGGACTTGCTTATGATTGTAGACATTCTAGCTGGTGTGGAGGCTCCATGAATTATAGAACATTATGTGTGAAATGTCATGGACTATCCTACGGGATGCCTATATGTTCTCGCTGCCGCCGAAAGGTAAATAACGGGCGGATAGAGAGTGGAAGGCGAATTACTTGGAATAACAGAGCGAAGGTGTTTGAGGCAGTTGAGTTTTATCTAGGAGGGCAAGATGGACATAGGTAAGTTTTTGCAGCGTTTTGGTGGTAAGGAAGAAGGAAGTCCAGAGGAAAGCCAGTGGGACAGGGTGATTCAGCCACACTCCTCTTACTTAATACTAGGAGATGTGGGCACAGGCAAATCAGGCTTAGCGCATTGGCTGTTGGAGAAGTATAGCAAGAAATATGACCTCTTACCTGGGGTTGTCGGACTGCCCCGGGCAAAGCAGGACCTTATTCCAAGCCACTTTATCGTTGTTGATGATGCCAGGGACTGCAAGCGACACGAAAATGCGATCCTCTTCATAGACGAGGCTGACCTTCAGTTGCCTATGGACGCGATAAAGCAAAAGCAATATGTGGTTAATTTCCTGAGCCTCCCCCGACAGAGACATCAGATATTCTTGCTTGCCTTTCACTTTCCCAGACTTGTTATGGGGACATATCTACCGTTCTTTCGAGCCTTTCTGCTCAAGCGCCCTCCATATCTGAAGGAGTTTGCCGGCAAAGACCAGAGCAAAATCGTCTCCGAGATGATGGACAAGGCCGAGGAGAGGTTTGCTGAGTTACCATCCGAGGACCTTGTTGTGAGGAATACTTATGTTGTGGCTCCCAGGATAAGATGGCAGGGTATGCTTGAGAATCCTTTGCCTTCTTTTTGGAGTCAGGAGCTAAGTGAGGTCTGGGCTGGCACGGAAATTGAAAAAGGGATAAACTTGTTTGGTATGGGATCATCGCCATCGCCTGCGCCATCGCCTGAGAGAAGAAGGTGGGTTACCGCGCCTGAAGAGATAGAGGCACGCCCAGGGGAATTTGGGATTGAGCCGATATATGAAGGGGGCATAATCGTAGGTTTCACAGTTTTGGATCCGGAGGGGGAGGTGATTAGAAAGAGAGCCGCAATTGTTAAGCTATTACATGCTGAGTATCCTGGTGTAAGTATTGCTGAGCTAGAAGACTCGGCAATATCGTACTTTGATTATCGCGTCGACGTGGATTTAAGGAGGAAATAGTAGCATGGAGGAGTATGTGTTGCCGAAAGTCCTTAGCAAAGCCGAAGCCCTGTGTCGGGAGAGGGGCGAAGTACGTCTCAGCGAAATCGCCAAGCTATCTGAAGACGAGGGCATAAGGGGATCAATTGTCATTGACGAACTCGCTATAAGTGACGAGTTTACAATTGACTGGGACAAAGGGACAATTATATGCCGCTCAGGGTAAGAGACCGTGGGCACGAACTTGAACTTTCAGACCTCACGCTCCACCGGATGGTTCAACTGGTCGAGAAAACCAGAAAGGCGGAGAGAGGCTTCCAACTGTGCAAAGTAGACAGCGCAGTACACCCTGGCAGAGACAACACTGGTGGCGTATTGAGTGTCACCCCCAGAGACTGCCGCGGAGTCGGTGGATCTTTCATAGGGAGTTTCCACACCCACCCCGAATACAAGGTTATAGGTATCAGCGATCCTTCTTGGGGAGATGCCTACTCTATAGCAAAAACTAGCCTTGTGAGGACTTCTATAGGCTGCCGTGGTGGTGTCTCAGACAGAAGGGTTCGCTGCGAGGTAATGAAACAAAC
>CAYVSN010000074.1:0-6156 GCA_964453875.1 uncultured Dehalococcoidales bacterium | reverse complement strand
AATCGAGTTCACACTTCTGCGCCACCACCCCGAACCTTGGAACCCAGAGGATAGCATGGCCTTTTCGCGGGTGGTGATGTGGCAACTATCACACGCCTGGTACGGCGAAATCATCCGCGCCTGGCTGGTCGAAGCCGTGGGCGAGGCCCACGCTGCCGAATTAGAGATTCACTACCCCAAACAGAACCCCATCACGTTGCCGGCAGGTATCGAGTTTAACCGCCTTGATCCCGACAGTACCCTCCGCGCCGCCCGCGGTCCCTTCCTCAGCCAAGGCATAGGCAGCAACGCCTGGGCCATCTCGGGGCCTAGGACAACCACTGGCAAGCCCTTCCTGTGCAACGACATGCACCTCCCTCTTTCGCTTCCCTCACTCTGGTACGAGGTCCATCTCATCGGAGGCGAATTCAACGTTACCGGTGCCTCGCTGCCCGGGCTGCCGATGGTACTGGTCGGCCATAACGAGCGCATCGCCTGGGGGATGACCTTGGCCTTCACCGACTGCGAAGACCTCTTCATCGAGAAGTTTGACCCGCAGGCCCCTCACCGCTACCAATTCCTTGACGGGTGGCTGGGCGCTGAGGTAATTCCTGAGCCCATCCGCGTCAAGGGGCGTGCCGAACCACACATCGAGCAGGTCATCGTCACACACCACGGGCCGATTATCTCAGACGTGGTTGGCTACCCGGAGCAACGTATCGCCCTTAGCTCGATGGCCCTGCGCCCCTGCTCTGCTGTAAAGGGCTGGCTCTTGCTCGACCAGGCAGGTAACTGGGACAAATTTGTCGAGGCGATGCGACTCATCGAAGCGCCCCAACTCAACGTTGCCTACGCCGACGTGGTGGGCAATGTCGGTTACTGGGTCACCGGCAAAGTGCCCGTACGTGCCAGCGGCCAAGGGGTAGTCCCTGCGCCTGCTTGGACCGGCGAGTACGAATGGGTGGGCGAAGTCCCCTTTGAAGAGATGCCCCATGCCCTTAACCCAGACCAGGGCTACGTGGTCACCTGTAATCACCGCATCGTCCCCGACGACTATCCCCACTTCTTGGGCAACGTCTGGAGGAACGGCTATCGCGCCCGTCGCATCGTAGACACTATCCAGAGCAAAGACAAGCTCTCCAGCGAAGATTTCCGCGCCTTGCAGCTCGACTTTACCTGCATCCCTGGACACGAGTTCGTGGAGCGCCTGGAGGGTCTGTCAACCAAGGACCCCGACGTGCAAGCTGCGTTGGACACTCTCCGTTCCTGGGATGGACAACTTGCCGCCACAAGCATCGGCGGAACGCTGTACGAAGTAACGCGCTACACACTGGTACGCAACCTCCTGGAACCTGGACTGGGGAAGGACTTGACCACGCGCCTCATGGGTCAGGGATTCCACCCACTGCTACTATCCACCCACGAGTTCCATGGGCACGATACGGTCAGCATGCTGCGTATGCTGGACAATCCCGACTCGTGGTGGGTGGCCCGGGCAGGGGGCCAAGAAGCTGTGTTGACGCGCAGCCTCAAACAGGCTGTCGAATGGCTGCGGGATGAACTGGGTCCGGACGCGAATGACTGGCAATGGGGGAAAATCCACCGGGCCATTTTCCCCCATGCCATAGGGATGAAGAAACCCCTCGACCGAGTATTCAACCGTGGACCGTTGCCTATCGGCGGCGACACAGACACCCCTTGCGCCACCGCCATGCTCCCCAACGATCCATATGACAGCAAAGCCTGGGCTCCGTCGTTCCGACAAATCGTGGACCTGTCTGACCTTTCGCGCTCCCTCGTCATCCACCCGCCGGGCCAGTCGGGGCAACTAGGCAGTCCTCATTACGATGACCTCGCAGCCTTATGGATCAAAGGCGAATACCATCCCATGCTCTGGACGCGCCAGCAGGTAGAACGAGAGGCGGAAGGCAAGCTGACCCTAAACCCATAGCCTGAGGGGTCTGTCGAGAACCTGTAACAACTGAAAGCAAAGTCTATGCATTTGACTGTGAATGGCTAGATATACTCTTGCCTCAAGAGTCTCTGATATAGGTCCGTTGTTTGATTTTCAGGAGCAACGCCGAGTTCTCTCTTCATAGTCCTGGCACACAGCTCATGCCACCGAAGCGCCCGGTGCCGCTGCCCCAGCCGACTGTGGCACCGCATCAGTTGCCTGTAAGCGTCCTCACGACAAGAATCTTTAGCCAGGATTTTTTGGCAATAGGCTATGCAGCCCTGCAAATCCGCTTCCTCAAAAGAATCCTCAGCCAGCTTAGCTAGAATAGTTAGATAGGTGTCCTTCAAGGCTTCACGCTGGAGCAGCGTCCAGTCCTCGTAGAGGTCGTCCTCCAAATAGTCACCACGGTATGACCTCTCAGCCATCTGATACTCAGATATCGCCTCAGCATACTTTCCTTCTTTCTCCAAGCGCCGACCAGTTGTCCAGCGTTGTTGAAACTCTTCAACGTCCACTTGTAGCTCCATTTCAGGGTTAAGAGTGTACCTTCCTTCAGAAAAGAGGAGAGGCGAGAAGCCATTTTTGTTGTTGCACCCAGCTTCAAGCCAAGAAGAACTGATCGTCTGCCTCAGAGCATACACCGCCGCCTTTAGGTTGTTACTAGCAGCTTCGGGAGGATATCCCGGCCACAAGGCCTCCATCAAAACATCTTTCGGGACGTGCCTCCCCCTCTGCGTTACCAGAAATTTAAGCAATGACTTCGCTTTAAGGCTACGCCATTGGTCAACTTTCTTTTGCCCCGAGTATACCTCAAATCTACCCAGGCAATATATTCTAAGGGATATTGCCGGCTGGGAAACGAGAGTCTGCGATGGCACATCCGATCCTGGCCTATTCACCACAACATCATCGACGCCTTGAACCGTGTTTCTTGCCTCATTGAGTTGAGTCTCTATGCCACCGGTCCCAAGCATAGTTTGAATCTGGTTGTTAACGGTTGTCTCTCTATGGCTGAATGCCTCGTACACTTGCTCTAGCTGTTTCTTAGCTTTTGAATAGTCACTTTGTACAAGCTGCAGCAGCTCCATCACTCCTTTCTGAAACGTAGCCTCACGAGAGCACAGAATTTGTGGACTTGCAGGAGATAGTGGAGATGACCCTTCGCGATTAGCTTCCATAGCCTTATCCCCCCTTGATTTTTGCTTGACATTAATGGTAGCATAGTCCTTGCCTTCGCTTAATAGTAATGGCAAGCGCTTCTTCCGGGCACGATTCCGCAGCCTAGGTGGAACCTGAGATAGTCTGGCAACGACACTTCGCAGCTTGTAAGCAGAGATGGTAGTTATCGAGAACTGAATCGACAGTATGTCAATCATCCCCAAAAAGGCGAGGAGGCAACACGACCGGCAGGAATCGTTATCGAATTCCTCGAAAGGAAGATTGAATCTGAATACAAACAAAGTAGGCAAGCTCTCCCTTTTTCCCTTAACAGCCGACGTAGATAATCAAGGTCATCTCTGTGTCGGCGGCTGCGATGTGATCGATTTGGCCAGGGAATTCGGTACGCCGCTTTACCTCTTCGATGAGTGCACTCTGCGCCACAAGTGTCGGGAATTTAGATCCGAATTCTCCAAGTACCATCCTGACACCTTAGTCATTTACGCCTCCAAGGCTTTCTTAAACAAAGCTTTGGCTCTTATCTTTAAGCAGGAGGGTTTAGGGCTTGATGTTGTCTCCGGGGGCGAGCTTAGCATTGCCCATTCCGTCGATTTTCCCTTAGAAAAGGTCTATTTCCATGGGAACAATAAGACGCTGGATGAGCTGAAGCTAGCTCTGGACTCGGGCATTGGTCGAGTCGTGGCAGATAACTCTTATGAGCTTGAGCTGCTTAACGAACTGGCTAAGGAAAAGGGAATTACGCAGAAGATCTTACTTCGTATCACTCCGGGGGTCGATCCTCACACCCATCAATATACCACTACGGGAATATTGGATAGCAAATTTGGCTTTCCTTTAGCTACCGGGCAAGCCGAAGACGCTGTAAACCAAGCTATGTCGAGCTCTAACCTCAACCTTTTGGGCTTGCATTTCCACCTCGGCTCTCCTGTACCTGAAATAGAGCCTTATGAGCTTGCTATAGAGCTTGTTCTTCGCTTTGCCAAGGAAATGGAAAGCAGATTTGGCTTTCAACTCAGCGAATTCAGCATTGGTGGCGGCTTTGCCGCTCAATACACGCTCGACTCCAAAGTGCCTGCTGTAGCTGATTATGCCAAGGCCATAACTAACAAATTGAATAGTCTTGCCTCAGCTTTGCAATTGGGCTCTCCTCGACTTATCGTCGAGCCAGGGAGGGGGATCGTAGGTCAAGCTGGGGTGGCAATATATAGGGTAGGAGCAATAAAGGAAATACCCGGGATAAGAAAGTGGGTTTGCATTGATGGCGGCATATCAGACAACATCCGCCCCGCTCTTTATGGAGCTAGATATGAGGCTCTGGTAGCCAACAAAGCTTCAGAGACAGAAGAGGACATAGCTACCATTGCGGGCAAGCTTTGTCAATCGGGCGATGTGTTAGTAAGGGATGCCAATTTGGCTCCGGTTCGTCCCGGTGATATCATCGCCGTACCTGTTTGTGGCGCTTATTCCATTCCTATGTCAAGCAACTACAATGCCATGCTCAGGCCGGCCATAATTATGGTGCAGAATGGTGAAGCGCGTGTTATCCGCCGCCGAGAAAGCTACAAAGATCTAACGATGCTGGATGTGGAGTAAACATGTGGCAAGTCATAGGGCAAGATAGAAATCTGGTTCTATTGGATCGTAGCCTTAAGGAGAAGAGCATAGCTCATGCCTATCTTTTTGTCGGACCGCGCCATGTAGGCAAAAGAACCTTAGCCCTTAATTTAGCTCAAGCCTTGAACTGCGAGGGTTTGGAACCGCCTTGTGGCCAGTGCCGCTCTTGTCGTCGAATCCTTGAAGGCAAGCATGCCGATGTTATCCCTATAGGATTGAACTCCAAAACGGAAATTAGCATCGATGATGTCAGAGAAGCTCGGCACTTGGCCAATCTGCCACCATATGAAGGCAAATGTAAGGTATTTATTGTCAATGATGCCGAATACCTATCTAACGAGGCGTCCAACGCTTTACTCAAAATCTTAGAGGAGCCACCATCTAAAGTGGTTTGGCTTCTGTTAGCTTGTGAGGAAAGCCGTCTTTTGCCTACGGTTGTTTCCCGATGCCATCGGTTAGAGCTAAAGCCTATGCGTGTCAGGCAAATAGAGAGAGTACTTATAGACTCACGTAGCACCCCCTCAGATGAGGCAAGACTTCTAGCTCGATTGGCCTGTGGTTGCCTTGGTTGGGCATTATCTGCTTCAGCCGATGATAACCTGCTAAAACAGCGGTTTCAAAGGATAAACAAGCTGGCCTCTTTACTAGATGCCAGCTTACACCAGAGGTTCGCTTACGCCCAGGAGCTAGCTACGGAATTCAGCCAAGATCGAAGAACTGTAGCGGAGGTAATGCCAATGTGGCTTGGCTTGTGGCACGATTTTATGCTTGCTAAATGTAGCTACAGAGAGGCAATCACGAACATCGATTATGAGGAGACTATAGAGGCAATTTCACGACAGCTAACTTTGATCGAGATCAAAGATTTCATTACCAAGTTATACTCGGCAATTGAGGATATCTCTAAGAACGTCAATGCTCTTTTGACACTTGAATTGCTGATGCTTAATATGCCAGGAAAGGGAATTATTGATGGCCAAGGTAGTAGGAGTTCGTTTCAGGCCAGGAGATAGACTATTCTACTGCAATGCCGGTGATGACATTACGTTAGAAGTTGGCGACTATGCAGTAGTGGAAGCCCCTCACAACCTCGATTTAGCTAAGGTTGTCATCTCTGAAGCTCAAGCTCCAATAGACGATTCAGGTGCGTCCGTAACGCTAATACGCCGAGCTCAGCAGGAGGATATTGAGCAAGCTGAACAGAACCAGGAAAGGGGAAGAGAAGCATTAGTCAAATGCAAAGAAATGGCAACTAGGCTCAACTTAGCTATAAAACCTCTTCTAGCTCACTATAATCTCGACGGTAGTCACCTTACTGTATACTTTGGTGCCGGGGAGCGGGTCGACTTTCGGGAACTAATAAGGAGGCTGAGCCGCAGCCTCAAGACAAGAGTCGAATTGAGGCAAGTAGGGCCAAGAGATGAGGC
>CAYVSN010000073.1:0-6226 GCA_964453875.1 uncultured Dehalococcoidales bacterium | reverse complement strand
AAGTTGCTGATAGTCTTGCAATTGGACAGAGCTGGGAGGAAGATCAACGTATTCTGCTCTTCGTCAAGCTCACTGAAGGATATCATCTAACAGAAGACTTGAAAGACAAAATCAAAAGGACTCTACGTGAGAATGCTTCCCCCAGACATGTTCCGGCTAAGATTATTGAAGTACCGCATATACCCTATACTCTGAATATGAAGAAAGTTGAAAGTGCAGTCACGAACATAATACACGGTAGACCAGTGCTGAATAGGGACGCTTTGATTAATCCGGAGTCTTTGGATTACTATGAGAATCTTGAGGAGCTTCAATCGTAAGGTTTTTGGCCGGATAGATGACTTAGAAAGGAGGAGTAAATATGGCAAGAAAAGTTGGGATAGTGGGTGCTGCAGTGACACCCTTCAAGGGAAAATGGTATGAGAAGACCTATTACGAACTAGCCCAGATGGCCACCAGGGAAGCAGTAAAGGACGCTGCTATTTCCATTAAGGATGTGGATGCCGCCTTCTATGGCATCTACAATGATATCTTCGAGAGGACTTGCATCCCTGAACATCCACTTCAAGGGATTTTAGGAATGCAAAATAAGTTTGGGATTCGCATAAGTAATGGTGGAGCGACTGGCGCCTATACTACATCGGCAGCCCACGCTTATTTGGCTGGGGAAAGGTTTAAGACTGCATTAGTCCTGGGAGTGGAGAAGGCTACTGACTGCTTTGATTTCACGTCTATGTCAGCTACGCCGGAGGT
Source organism: uncultured Dehalococcoidales bacterium (assembly GCA_964453875.1). Taxonomy (GTDB): domain Bacteria; phylum Chloroflexota; class Dehalococcoidia; order GIF9; family AB-539-J10; genus JADFUX01. The sequence continues at coordinate 5,473 of CAYVSN010000073.1, read as the reverse complement.
CATTAAGACCATCGCTTGGTCAGGTGACAGCTTTTTTGAACAAAAGATAGGTTGGAGTGCATCAGACAGCTACGCTGAAGTAGTTCTGGGATACGTGGATGAGTATCCTGGCACCCTTAAACCAGAAGTCACTGCACAGATATCATCTCAACTGAGCAAACAGGTGAGAACTAATCCGTACGCACAAAGACAATTTGACCAAGTAACACCAGAAGAGGTGATGAACTCCAGGTATATAGTCTATCCTTTCAAGGAACTGGAGATATGCGTCTACAGTGAAGGTGCCGCGGCTCTAATCCTTGCCGAAGAGGAGACAGCAAGAGCCATCGCCAAGAATAGCGGAAAACCAATAATTTGGATAACAGGCGTGGGCGAGGCCAACGAGCACTCATTTGCTGGCAAGAATCAGAAAAACATGTGTCACATTGTTTCCGATTATGTTGGCTCTCACCTCGCCTACGAAATGGCTGGCATAAAGGATCCTGTCAAAGCTATACAGCTAGTAGAACTTCACGATGCCTTTATTCACCAGCTTGAAATCACCATGGCCGAGTTCGGCTTAGTACCATATGAAACAGTTGACTCTCTCGTTGAAGATGGCATTATGATGCCCGGAGGCAGGCTCTTGGTCAACCCTTGCGGTGGCCTTACCTACTGCGGGCATGCTGTTGGCGCCAGCAATATAATGTCAGCCTGGTCAGCAAGAAATGAGCTGATTAACAGGAAACTCAAGACAGCCTTGATGCATGGTACCGGAAGTACTGTCGCCCAATACACAGTTTGCGCCGTATTGGAGCATGAATAATAAGGGGAGGTTTAATGATGACAGAAAAGAGAAGAAAGGTCATACCCGATGAGTTTATACCTGAAGTAAGAAGCAGGGTAATGACTATCGATAATAAAGACTACTTGTTGCAGAACGATGCTATGTTCACCTTCTACGAGCGGAGCATAGGAGAGCTTTCGCCTTTCTTCCTCGCTATAAGAGATGAAAAGAAGATTCTGGGCTGCAAATGCTCTAAGTGCGGCACTGTACGGGTACCACCAATGGTGACTCATTGCCCCGACTGCGATTTTGCACCGACCCAGCTTGTAGAGGTCGAGCAAGTAGGCAAGATGAACACTACTCCACCCATCACTTACTTCGCCACATCGTTATTTCTCGACAAGGCGCCTTTTGGCAGAGGTCGTGTAATACTGAAGGGTGCAGATACGGCCTTAAGTGTTATGCTCTACACTACGAACGGGATATTGGTGCCGGGGTTAATCAAGAAGGGCACCGAGGTGAAGGTGATTTTCAGGGATGAGCGTGTCGGACAGATATCAGATATATACTGTGTGCCTACCTCAGAACTCACTCCACGGCAAATTGCTAAGAAAGGTCTCCAAGAATCTGAACTAAACTGGGAAGCTCCCAAAGAACCACAATTCGCTAAAGCTACCGATAAGGATATGGCCGTTTACAAGCAGTCCCTCAAAGAGATGCAAGCCCTGGCCGCTGAGATGAGCAAGTCGAAACGTGCCCGCAAGGCTATCGAAGGCTGGAAGCGTGATATTGCGGTAAAGACCAAGGCGGGTGAGTTCGCTATGTGTATCAACGACGGCGACTTCAGCATTGAGGACAGAACGTTAGGGTCTCCCGACTTTGTAATGGCTTGTGAAGACCCAGGAACCCTGCTTGATGGCCTGAGCTATAAAGGTGCTGTCACCGACTCAGTGATAATGAAAAAGCTGTGGATAAGCAAAAACATGGAGTTCAACACTATCTTCAAGCTGGACAGGTTAGCCCGCTTCCTGGCTAGAGAGAAGAAAGAGGCGGGGAAGGAATAACGCATAGAAAGGATCTTGTAAGAGGATTGAATGGATTTCAGCTTTACTGAAGAACAAAAGATGATTGCCAACACCGCTAGGGAAATAGCTAAGAGTTTCCCGCCTGAATATTGGAGGGAGAAGGACTTGAAGGAAGAATTTGGCGAGGAATTCTACAAAGCAATAGGTGAGGCGGGATTCACCGGGATGGTAATCCCTGAGAAATATGGCGGTGCCGGAAAAGGCGTAACCGAATTGCTCATTGCCATGGAAGAGTTAGCTGCCAATGGATGTGGTATGGCTGGTATGTGGTATCTGGTTATAACTGAAGATTTCGGCGGCGTCAGCATAATTCGGCACGGCACTGAAGCACAAAAGGAAAAATACCTGCCCGGCATTGCCTCGGGGGATATTGAATTTTGCATGGGGCTCACCGAGCCGGATGCTGGCACAAATACGCTTAATACAAAAACGAGAGCGCAAAAAGTAGATGATGGCTGGATAATAAACGGTAACAAAACCTGGATCAGCGGAGCTGATAGAGCCAGAGGAATGATGCTCATAACCAGAACAACGCCAAAGGAAAAAGCCCCTCGAAAAACTTTCGGACTGAGCCTGTTCCTAATAGATTTACCCAATCCGGCGGTTAATATAACCACCATACCTAAACATGGGATAAATTACTCACATTCGTGCGATATCGGCATCAATGACCTGAAAGTGACTGAAGATGCGCTGATGCCACCACTGGACGGTGGCTGGCATTGTTTGCTCGATACCCTGAATATCGAGAGGATGTCATTTACTACCGCAGCTATCGGCATCGCCAGACTGGCGATGAACAAAGCCATTGATTATTCCAAGGATAGGAAAGTCTTCGGTGACACGCCAATTGGAAGCTACCAGGGGCTGCAATTCAACTTGGCTGAAGCTTATGCCGGCATCGAGGCAGCAAGATTGCTCAACCTCAAGGCTTCTACCCTGTATGATAACGGAGCAAGCATTGCTGAGGTGGGTAGTGTGGTAAATCCAGCAAAAGTTTTGGCAGTTGAAAGCGGTATCAAGGCAGTCTACTGGGCCATGCAGACCTTTGGAGGGTATGGATATGCCAAGGAATACGATGTCGAGAGATGGTGGCGGGAAATAAACTTAGTCAGGCTTGCACCGATTACCCAGCAGATGGCATTAAGCTACATTGGAGAGCATATACTTGGAATGCCAAGATCCTATGCCTGAAGCATGTCTTTGCCCAGTCTCCAGTAGGTCCAGCCCTTTCATCTGAATAGCTAAGACTTGATTGGAGGGTGTTATGAAGCAGAGATTCCGTGGAAAAGGAGGATTTAAGCATGATGGCGAAGCTTGAAAATCTGTTTACGCCCATCAAGATAGGGAAAGAGGAGCTTAGGAATAGGATCGTAATGTTGGCGCTAACTACCGGGTATAACGAGCCCGATAATACGGTGGGCGACCGCATTATCAACTTCTATGCCGAAAGGGCCAAAGGTGGCGTTGGGCTCATCATTGTGCCATTTACTGCAGTTGACATTGCATCCCCTGCCCAACCTGGTCTATTTCATGACCGTTTTATGCCTGGTGGACGCAGGTTAAGCGATGCGGCGCATGCCCATGGGGCAAAGATGGCTGCCCAGTTGCTAACCCAATATCATTGGGTAAGCACTGAGGGCGGCTCTCCTGAGGTTGTAGGTCCTTCACCAGTATTGAATCAAATGATGCGTTGCACTCCCAAAGCTCTCACTATCGAGGAAATTCACCGTCTTGTCGAGGAGCATGCAAAAGCAGCCTGGAGGGCAAGAGAGGCTGGTTTCGATGCCGTAGAGCTACCCATAGTAGGAGGATATCTGTTAAACCGCTTTTTGTCTCCGCATAGCAACAAGCGGGAGGATGAATATGGCGGCAGCCTGGAAAATAGAATGAGACTTCCCCTGGAAATCATTGAAGCTATAAAGCGAACCGCCGGGGAGGACTATGCCATTATTTGTCGTCTCAATGTTGAAGAGTTTATGGAGGGCGGACATACCATCGAAGATTCTAAGAAAGTGGCTGCTGTACTTGAGGTATCTGGCGTTGAAGCGATAAATGTCTACGTGGGCTGGCATGAATGCCCTGTACCCACTGTACAGATGTCAGTGCCTAGAGGGGCTTTCGTTTATCTTGCCGAGGAGACCAAGAAGGTGGTTAACATTCCCGTTATTGCTGCCAATCGTATTAATGACCCCATTCTGGCAGATAAGATCCTCTCTGAGGGGAAAGCTGACCTCATAGGTATGGCTCGAGCGTTGCTTGCCGATCCTGAGTTTCCGAACAAGGCAAGAGAGGGAAGGATTGGCGAAATTGTTCCCTGCATTGCCTGTTCCTATTGCCTTGCCGAGATCCTGTCGGCATACAAAGATTGGGAGAAGCCGGTGTCCACATTTTGCGTTGTGAACCCCGCGGCAGGAAGGGAGCTAGAATATGCCGTAAAACCGCCCCCGGTTTCTAAGAAGGTATTCGTTGTTGGTGGTGGTCCCGGAGGCATGGAGATGGCCATAGTGGCGGCATCCAAAGGTCACCAAGTTACTCTTTATGAAAAGGGAGATAGATTAGGAGGGCAACTTCTTACAGCCTCCTTGCCCCCACATAAGGACGAGCTAAACACCTTGATCCAGAGCTTGATTGTGCGAGCACAAAAGGCTGGCGTAGAAGTCAAGCTGAACACTGAAGTGGATCTCAAAACTATTGAGCAAGGGAAGCCAGATGTCGTGGTTTTAGCTACAGGAGCTACGCCTATCATCCCGGATATACCGGGAGCGCGGGGAAAGAATGTGGTTACGGCTGTGGAGGCACTGACTGGTCAGAAGGAAGTTGGTGAAACCGCAATCGTTATCGGCGGTGGAATGGTTGGTTGTGAGACAGCAGAGTTCTTAGCCCAGGAAGGAAAGAATGTAAGCATTGTGGAGATGTTGCCGCGCATAGGAAACGATATAGTGGCAACTAATCGGCCTTTCACTCTGGCAAGGTTGAGAAAAGCGGGCATAAGCATGAATACCAATGCTAAGGTGGAGGAGATAACTGAGAAAGGTGTCAGAGTAAGCCGGGATGGGGTCTCTGACTTCCTTGAAGGGGACACTGCAGTGCTTGCCGTGGGTTTCACGGCCAATAACGAACTTGCCCAGGAATTAGAAGGTAGGGTTGCCGCGTTGTACTCAATTGGGGATTGCGTTGAAGCTCGCATGATAAGGGAAGCCATAGAGGGAGGATTTTCCGTCGGGATGGAAATTTAGTTTTGGATCGCTTTTGTCCCAATATAAGGCTGTAGCACCTCTGGAATCAATATGCTGTCATCTGCCCGCTGGTAATTCTCAAGCAGGGCAATAAGGACACGAGGCAAAGCTAGCCCTGAGCCGTTAAGGGTGTGAACAAAACAAGGTCTGGCACCGCGCTGAGGGCGATAGCGGATGTTGGCCCGCCTGGCTTGAAAGTCGCCACAATTGCTGCAAGAACTGACCTCGAGCCATTCAGCACAGCCAGGAGCCCACATTTCAATATCATATGTTTTGCAGGCGGCAAAGCCGAGGTCTCCAGTACATAATTGCACCACGCGGTGAGGTATGGCCAAGTTCCGACATACGTCCTCAGCATCAGCTACCAATTTCTCCAGCTCTTC
>CAYVSN010000072.1:0-6287 GCA_964453875.1 uncultured Dehalococcoidales bacterium | reverse complement strand
ATTTGTTAACCGGGTTGCCTGAAGTCCTTTTCTTCAGGCTCATTTTTCAATTAGAATGGACTCAGGCTCGAACAAGAGTCCTTAGACCTTGACTTGTTCAATGTCCACAGCGTATAGTATTCGTAGTTATACCTTGAATTGTTGCTATCCTTGAGTGTCTCGAGTGACTGTCCGGTAGAGGTCTTGGGCCTGCGGAGACTGCAACTAGACAAGGTAGGAAGTTATTCACAAAGGAGGTGTGCAGTGGCCATAGCAGACAAGACCTTGACCTGTCGGGAGTGCAATAGAAGCTTTGTCTTCACCGTAGGTGAGCAAGAGTTCTATCAATCGCGGGGTTTGCAGCATGAACCTACTCGCTGCCCAGAGTGCCGTGCATCCAGGCGGAGGTACGGCAGCAATTATGGTCGGTCAAGAATAATGTACAAGGCAATATGTGCCAATTGCGGATGTGAGACCGAAGTGCCCTTCGAGCCCAAAGAAGGGCGGCCAGTATACTGCGGTGACTGTTACGCTAAGATTAGAGAAGAGCGAGTTTGATCACTAACAAAGCATGAATATTGGCGTATGCCGCATAGAGCTTCGCCTTCCCGAGAATCAATCTCTCAAGGGGAAACGGCGGGTGATTAAGTCCATTACTACGCGGCTGCGAAATGACTGTAATGTTTCTGTAGCTGAAGTTGACAATCAGGACTTATGGCAGCTGGCTACCTTGGGTGTGGCCAGCGTGAGCAACCACGGAGGACATGCCCAGGAAATCCTATCAGGCGTGGTGAGGTTTATCAGTCAAAATTACCCTGATTTGGAGCTACTGAGCTCGGAAATAGAGATTCTTCCAGGTCCTTAAGTGGTTGATGGATGCTGCCGCCTTTCTTCATGGCCTCATCAGCTCGCCCGACTACGAGCAGCAAATTGTCCACGTTCAACACATCCTTTCACAAGACGCTCGATCCGGTGAGCTGAACAAGCTACTTAACCCTGCTCTCCGTGAATGCCTTGAATCTCTAGGCATATCTGCTCTCTACAGCCACCAAGCGCAGGCACTGGATGCCATTTTCGCTGGAAAGAATGTCATAGTAGCTACACCCAGTGCCAGCGGCAAGACGTTATGCTATCACCTGGCAACCCTTGAGGCTATCCTAGATGAGAAAGATAGCAGCGCTCTTTACATTTTCCCCACCAAAGCCTTGGCCCAGGATCAGTTACGCGGCCTGAAAGAAATAGCCTGTCCCAAGCTCCTTACCGAGGAAACTGTAGCTGCGTTTGATGGTGATACTCCCCAGGCAGAGAGAGCTAACATAAGGAAGCAAGCCAAGGTGGTGCTTACTAATCCAGACATGCTCCATTTTGGCATTTTGCCTAATCACCAATCTTGGTCTAAGCTGCTGCGTAAGCTCAGCTATGTAGTGCTGGACGAGGCTCATATTTATCGAGGTATTTTTGGTTCCCATGTGGCTAACGTCCTAAGGAGATTGCGACGGCTTTGTGCTTTCTATGGCTCTAGCCCCCAGTTTATTTGTTGCTCAGCCACCATTGCCAATCCCAAAGAGCATGCTCAGAATCTAACTGGCTTGCCCTTTGACGAAATTGTTGAGGATGGTTCGTTCCGTGGCGAGAAGTATTTTGCCTTTTGGAATCCGCCAGTTGTTGATGAAGCAAAGAGCAGTCGACGCAGCTCTAATAGTGAAGCTGCTTTTCTTCTCAGCCAGCTTATTCAGAATGATATTCGTACCCTTGTATTTGCCCGCACTCGTAAGCTGACCGAGCTTATCCATATTTATGCCCAAGAGCAGTTGCCTCCTTCTCTGGCTAACCTCATCAGTCCCTATCGGGCCGGCTACCTCCCCGAAGATAGGCGCCGGATTGAGCATCAGTTTTTTGATGGCCATTTTCTTGGCTTGGTAGCGACAACTGCTCTAGAACTGGGAATAGACATTGGTGATTTGGAAGCGACGGTTCTCACCGGCTATCCCGGAAGCGTAGCCAGCACGTGGCAGCAAGCGGGGCGCAGTGGACGGAGTGGAGGTAGCTCCTTGAGCTTCCTTATCGCACAGGACAATCCGCTTGACCAATACTTTATGCGCCATCCGGAATACTTCTTTGACCAGAACTTCGACAATGCCTTAATTAACCCCGCTAACCCCTATATTCTAAAACCTCATCTTCTATGTGCCGCTTGGGAGAAACCTCTTGATGACAGTGACAAAGAATTCTTTGGTGGCGATGTCGATACTGCACTTGCGGAATTACAGCACGAAGGCAGATTGCGAAGACGCCAAGTGAAGTGGCATCTATCTCCTATGGTTGCCTATCCCGCTCAAGATGTAAATATAAGGACAACTTCGAGGGAGAATTATGCCGTGATCGATGCTTTCCAGGGTTGTCTGCTGGAGACGGTGGAGGCGACCGTCGCCTTTTTTGAAATATACCCCGGTGCTATCTATCTCCACCAGGGCGAATCTTACCTTATAACCGCGCTCGACCTAGTTAGGCATGTCGCTTTAGCAGAGCCGACTTCGGTTGGCTACTACACCCAGGCCAAGGACATCACCGACATCAGTGTAGTAGAAATAGCTAAAGAAAAGAATCATGGGGTGAGAATCTATCTGGGAGATGTTAATGTCACCACCACAGTGGTTAGCTTCAAGAAGAAGAGGCAGTTCACTGAAGAGGTTATCGGAGAGGAGCCACTAGATCTACCGTCTCAGAGCTTCCCCACTAAAGCATTGTGGTTCGATTTGCCTCAAAGGGCGATCAGTAGGATAGCCAATGCAGGGCTTGATTTTCATGGTGGTTTACATGCTTGCGAGCACGCGGCCATCAGCATATTGCCCCTGTTTGCCCTCTGTGACCGGAATGACATTGGCGGCGTTTCCACTCCCTTTCATCCAGATACCGGGAAAGCACAGATCTTCATCTACGACGCTTACCCTGGGGGCATTGGCATTGCCGAAAAGGGGTTTGAGATTGTATCCGAGCTATGGCAGGCCACCTTGAAGGTAGTTGAAGAATGCCCTTGCCAGGATGGTTGCCCAAGCTGTGTTCAATCACCGAAGTGCGGCAATAATAACCAGCCCCTGGATAAGAAAGCAGCGCTAATACTGCTGCAAGAGCTGATGCATTTGGCACTATTGTCTATGACTGTGTGAGTTGCCAAACAAGAAAACTGAAAGGAAAGAAGTGTTGTTTTGCCTGATGGACCTATGTTAGTCCTGGAGTGATAAGGTCCTAGGTCTCGCTGCAGCATCAAGCCGCATCAGTGAGCTGCCATGGCAAAGGCGCTATGACGCGTAATTCCCTTTGAGTCCTGCCCTCGAATGCAGACGGGTGGTCCTTAGCCTGAACTACGAAAGGAAGGCAAAACCAACGGGAGAGCAACAGAGAATAGGACGCAAAATCACCAGGGTAGAACGGAAAAAGCAGTCAAGCGTCTCCAGCGCTTATGCCACGATACTTGCCAATGCAAACGGAGACCTTGGTAATGAAATTGCGAGCGAAATCAAGAAGCCGGCTGTCAAAAATCTTGCTTACAATATTTGTAGCCTGACTCTCGTTTCCTCCTTGGCTGCTTTTACTCGAAGCAAAGTGCGTATGGCTTCAGCCACTCGACCTTGCTTGCCAATCACTCTGCCTTTATCCTCAGCGGCAACCTCCAGTTTAACAACCAGTACGTCCCCATCATCATTTTCTTCAGTAATATTTACCTGGTCAGGCTCTTTAACAATCGATTTGACAATGTATTCTACCAGCTCTTTCATTTCGTCTCCTTATGAGTTAGTTTTGGCTTGAGACCCTTGCTTGAATTTGTCCATAATGCCTAACCTACGGAGCAGGCTTGAAACTGTGTCTGTGGGCTGAGCTCCGTCTTTTAGCCATTTCAACGCCTTTTCCTCATTAATATCGACAGTAGCAGGATCGGTCAAAGGGTTGTAGTGCCCAATAATCTCGATGAAGGCGCCGTCACGAGGTGAACGGCTATCCGCTACTACCACTCGGTATATTGGTCTATGTTTCCTCCCTACCCTACGCAACCTGATTCTAACCATCTAGCTCAGCTATTATCTCTCGAATGACCGTCTTTGTCAATTGCTTTGCTCCTAGAGGTAAATGCTTTATAATTCAAGAACATAAGAGTGAATAGATTGCATCAGTGGCAAGTGAGCACTGCTCAAGCCAAGGAGATACAGTTGGGCCTCGCAAGACAAGTGGTGACCGAAGACGAGTTTAGCAATCCGCGCTTCGTTGCTGGTGTCGATATCTCTTCTGCGAATTCCGAGGGTATAGCTCGGGGTGCAATAGTAGTCCTTAGCTATCCCGGCCTTGGTGTGGCAGAAGTAGAAACGGCTGAAGGCAGACTCGCTTTTCCTTATGTCCCTGGTTTGTTATCCTTTCGAGAGTGTCCTCTAATATTGGCCGCCTGTGAAAAGCTGCGTAGCCCTCCTGACCTTATTTTGGTTGACGGTCAGGGAATTGCTCACCCCAGGAGGTTAGGACTTGCCTCACATTTGGGACTCTTTCTTGATTTGCCCACTATAGGCTGTGCTAAGTCGATCCTCTGCGGCAGGCAAAAGCCTCTGGGAGAAGCGGTTGGTTCCCACGCTGAGCTAATTGATGATGGGGAAATTATCGGGGCAGCCTTAAGAACCAAAATTGGAGTGGGGCCTATCTACGTTTCCGTAGGCCATAAGATTAGCCTTCCTTCAGCTCTACACTGGGTAATAGAGTGTTGTCGCGGCTATCGTGTTCCTGAACCTACCCGTTTAGCTCATTTTGCCGCCGCCGGAAAGTCAGTCGTAAAGCCGAGCTACCAAGAGAAGCTGTTTGACTAATATTATAGGCAGGGTCAAATGCAGGAGCAAAGAGAGAATTTAGAAGCCTTGCGTCGCCGCATCTCAGACATAATGGTGCATCTTTGACATTCCCGGTAAGGAAAAGGGAATTGCCCAGATAGAGGCGGAATCAGCTAGCCCCACTTTCTGGCACGACCCAGCCAAAGCGCAAGCCACTATGCGGGAACTCGCGGCCAAAAAGAATTTGGTTCGTGGTTGCCGTGAGCTAGAGCAGAAAGTTGTCGAACTTTCTGAAATGGCAGCATTAGCTGTGGAAGAGGGAGACTACTCGATCAAAGACGATATTGAAAGTGAACTGAAGAAGCTAAGCTCTCGTTTGGAACAACTGGAGGCCAAGTTAGTCCTTAGCGGTGACTATGACTCGCGCAACGCCATGGTTGCCCTTCATGCTGGTGCCGGTGGCACAGAATCTCAAGATTGGGCAGATATATTGCTCAGGATGTACCTCAGGTGGGGGGAGCGACGTGACTATCATGCCGAAATATTGGACATTTCCCCTGGGGAAGAGGCTGGCATCAAAAGCGCTATCCTCGAGATTAAGGGAGACTATGCCTATGGCTACCTCAAATCTGAACATGGAGTTCACAGGTTGGTGCGGCTTTCGCCCTTTGATGCTGACCACGCTCGCCATACCTCTTTCGCCTTAGTGGAAGTCCTCCCCGAAGCTGAGGAGGCAACTGACGCTGAAATCAACCCAGAGGATTTAAGAATAGATGCCTTCAGATCCAGTGGTCCTGGCGGACAGCATATGCAGAAGACAAGCAGCGCCGTGAGGGTAACTCACTTGCCCACAGGGCTAGTAGCCACTTGTCAGAGTCAGAGGTCTCAACATCACAATAAGGAAACTGCTTTGAGAATCCTTCATGCTCGTCTTCTTCAGGTGGAGCGCGCTAAGAAGGAAGAGGAAAAGGCAAAGCTCAAAGGCGAGCGTATTGATGCTGGCTGGGGGAATCAGATCAGGAGCTATGTTCTTCACCCCTACAAAATGGTGAAAGACCATCGTACCGGCTACGAGGTCAGTGATGCTGAGGCTGTATTGGACGGCGATTTGGATGGATTCATTACTTCTTACCTTCGCTCTAGAATGGGCTACGAGAAATGATTAAGCGCGTTGTCTTTGGAGCTCTAGCTCTCCTTTTGGTGTTGATTCCCTCCATCGTCAATGCTGATAGCGGCATCTCAGTTCTGGACAGCAGTGTGGAGGTGAATTTCCCCACCGAGCTTGTTTTCAATTTCGCCGCTGATAGTTCTGCTGACATAGTCAACGCTCGCCTTCACTATCAGGTGGACAAAATGAACTACGGTCAAGTTACTAGTGAGGGCTGGCCTGATTTCACTCCAGCAACAAGGATAGAAACTAGCTGGACATGGGATATGAGGAAAACGAGCCTGCCCCCGGGCGCTGCAGTAACATATTGGTGGACAGTTGAGGATGCTGCC
>CAYVSN010000071.1:0-6291 GCA_964453875.1 uncultured Dehalococcoidales bacterium | reverse complement strand
CAAGTGATCGAGGTGTATCCCTATGCCAGCAAAGTCCGTCTGTTCGGTAGGCACATACCGAGGAAAACCAGCCCAATGGGGATAGCATTCCTCAAAGCACATTTGAAGAACATCTTACCCAGCTTGAGCCCGCATCTTGCAATGTTGGACCACAACCTCTGCGATGCTGCTGTGGCAGCTTATACCGCCTCTCTCTATTGCCGGGGCAAGGCAGATGCTGTAGGCAATACTCGGGAGGGGTTGATTCTTGTGCCTTCGTCTGTCGTCTCACGGTCGAGTGCCACGCTGATTGTTCAGTGATTTTGTCACCTGTATCTACATGCGCCAGAAGGCTTGCGCGAGGGACGGTTTCGCGGATATTGGCAGCTCTTAACTCGTTAGTTTGGGGTTTGTCGGCTCGGGCAAATCATGTGGTGTGGGCTCTCGATCCGTGAAAGTAGCTTCAAAAGGCTGACCCCTGAGCTTGTTTTTCCTTTGTTTGGATTCACCAGCGGATTTTCAATGTCATTGCGAGGCCCGAAGTGCCGAAGCAATCTCGCATAAGTGATGGGTTGTGTCTGAGATTGCCACGCTTCGCTCGCAACGACAAGAGAGAGTTTGCACTCACGGACCTGGGTGTGAGCCGCGTGATACTACACGCCCTGAGAACTGATGCCGTGGACGTGCTGGCTTTGTGGCTAGACAGCTTCCATCACGGTTTAGGACTAAGCTACCATCCGGGCTCTCACGTACCGGCACTTTGGCATATATGACTTAGCCTGCCATAAGTCAATTCACATGTGGAAAAGGCACGAAGACCCCGCACTTAGGAATGCTACGGAGTAACAGAACTAGCTTTGAGATGTCGGACCTGCACTGCACTGCCGGGGGGATGTTTATGGTGTTATCCCGTTGCCGCAGACACCGGGATATCTAGGACAGCACTCCTGTTGGCAGTCGCCGTCGTTTCATTCTAGAACACCGCAGGGGCACTGTATTCACCATAAACATCCTTCAGTATCCCCATCATTTCACCTTCGGTTGCATAAACCTTAGCTGCTTCGACACAATAAGGCATTACATTTTCACCTCTTTCAGCGGCACGGCGTAAATCAGCAAGGCATTTCTGTACTTGCTGATTAGATCTCTCGTCTCTCAGTCTCCTCAGGTTGTTGATCTGCTCTTCCTCGGTTTCTGCTAAGACCCTAAAGACTTCCTCTTGCTCCTCTTCCTCTTCAATAAACTCATTTACCCCCACTACAATCCTTTCTTTATTTTCAATTTCTTTCATGTATTGATAGGCTTGCATGCTAAGCAGCCTGTCCAAATATCCATCCTCTGTGCATTTAGCTAAACCACCTCTTCCCTCAATGTCTTTAATTACATCCCAGGCTCTCTCCTCTAGTTCGTTGGTGAGACTTTCCATGTAATACGAACCAGCGAATGGGTCGACCACATCGGTTACCCCACTTTCATAGGCAATTATCTGTTGTGTACGAACGGCAAGGCGATGGGCTTTCTCAGAGGGTATTGAGAGGGCTTCATCGTAACAAGCAAGTCCTATAGATTGAGCCCCACCAAGGACGGCAGCCAGTGTCTGTATGGTACCTCGTATAATGTTATTTTCCGGTTGTTGATAGGTAAGAACAGCTCCTCCCGTCTGAACATGAAACCGGAGCAGCAAACTTCTGGGATTTTTGGCACCAAACCGATCTCTTGCGATTCTAGCCCACATTCGGCGGCTAGCCCTAAATTTAGCAATCTCTTCCAAGAGGTCCTTATGCACATACCACATAAAGGAGATGTTGGGTGCAATACTATCTATACCAATTCCTCTCTCGGCAGCGGCTTCGAGGTATTCGATGACTGCCGCGAAGTTCGAACCTAGCTCCTGATATACATTCGCTCCAGAGTCTCTAATAGGATAGGCATTGATATTGCTTATGTTCCATCTGGGCAGATGTTCCGCGGTATATTCCCACGTATCAACCAGGAGTTTTACAGAGGGTCTTGGAGGGAACGAATATACCTTCATGCAATAGCATTCCTTGAGAGGGTCGTTCTGGGTGGTCCCTCTTAATTTATCAAAAGGGATACCTTGCTTTTCAGCTAAAGCAAGGAAAATACTCAGAATAGCTAGCGTGGGGTGGTTGATGGTAAAAGAGTGGTTAGCTTCGTCCAGGGGAATTCCTTCATACAGGCTTTCCATATCCTCCAAGGAATCTACGATAACACCATTTCTGCCTACTTCTCCTTCTGCAGCGGGATCATCAGAATCCATACCAAGCAAAGTGGGCACATCGAAATCGTTGCTTAGCCCTGTTTGGCCATGTGCCATTAAGTATTTGTGACGTTCATTGGTTGCTTTAGCACTACCCATACCAGCGATCTGCCTTATTGTCCAATGGCGCCCCCTATACATGGAGGGGTAGGGGCCTCGAGTGTAAGGATATTCACCTGGAAAACCCAGGTCTCGGACGTAGTCCAGATGTTGGATATCTTCCGGCGTGTAAATATCCTTTATAGGTATGCCCGAAATGGTCTCGAATTTCGACTTTTGAGGAGGAAGTTTGGGAAGTGTATCACTTGCCCACTTTTCTCTCCTTTCAGCTATTCCTTTTAGTTCCTCTTCAGTAAACATTTTTTTCACCTCCCATTTCCAAATCTTCCCAAGAATCGGTAGCATGCGATTATTTGGCTGCACCCTCTCCAGCGAGCTCTTTCACTTTTTCTACTATCTCTCTGAGTGACGCTCCCGGTGCAAAGGTCTGTTTCACTCCCATATCTAGAAGCTCTTCCCGATCACTTTTCAGAATAGTGCCGCCATAGATAACGGGGATACTCAGATTCCTCTCCCTTACTAGTCGCATAAGTCGCCTTGCCACGGGAATAAGGGAACCCGAAAGACTGCTTATCCCAATAATATCAGCATCTTCTTGGATGGCAGCTTCCACTATGCTTTCAGGTAACTGCCGCAGCCCCAGATATATTACCTCCATCCCAGCATCTCTGAGTGCCGAAGCAACCACCTTCACGCCAGTATCATGAGCATCTAGTCCTCCTTTAGCAAGCAGCACTCGAACCTTTTTCTCGCTCATGATAATCTGCTTTCCAATGGTTCGTCTGATTGTAAGAACCTTCTCTTCGTTTGTCAATTCGATTGTACTCACTCCCAAATCATCGATTGATACATCTCGTTTAGCCACGGAAAGCTCTCCCTTTTTGTATCTGACTGAAAGACGCAATAGATCAGCGAACCGGTGAGAATAGCAAGAAGACACAAAGGTGGGCTTTCTTCCCCGATTACTATCTGCTAACGCTCGAGCCCTCTCCTTTCTGTCCGCTGTAAGAGGTTCCCTCGCACGGCGTGAGGACAGGTCGAGTGCCTGAGTTGCCCGCTTGCCTCTCATCCTGGCCATTTGTAGTCAATTTCATAGCATTTCATGCATTAACCTGTTCCTGCCTATTCAGTGTCACTATCTCCTTCATGGGCGGACATTATCACAGAACACTTAGATGGTGACAAAATCATAGAACCTCAACAAATTCTATGGGAAACGATTGACTTTTCTGAGCCTTGTTGTAGAATTAGAAAAGCTGCATAAAACCACGGTGGCGAAGGAAACGATGATTCTCGAAGGGGTGGCGCAGTACTTAGGATTGGATGAGGAGAGCATTGAGAGTTTTGTCGCCACTGTCAAATCCGCTTCACCAAAACCCCGAGGGCATACGTTTCGACAAGGATGCCATCGACGCCTTTAGCTATTCGCTGGATTGTCACAGCATAGAAATATGAGGAGGTAATCCCTGATGGAGGAGCTTGATTCATCTGCTTTACAGAAATTAGAGGAAGAGAGATTAAGATTAGAAGGGCAGATACTGGAGGAAAGGAAGAGACTAGAAGAAAGGAGGCAGCCGAAATTAGACGAGAAGTTGAAAAAGGTGAGTTTGGAAGAAATCGAAAAGCAGATGACGGTCGAAGAAGTGGCCCAATATTTGGGTCTGGATGAACAGAGCATTGGTAGGTTTGTGGCTACTGGGCAAATCCCTTTCATTGAGACCCCTGAAGGAATACGCTTCGAGAAGGGTGCCATTGATGTTTTCCGCTACTTCCTTGATAGCCAAAATGCGGCTATGGGCTTGTCGGCCCCTGGGTCGATGGGCTTGGGGGGCAGTGGCCCGGTTCGGCGTGATTGATTTGTGACGTTGAAGGAGGTGATGATCATGAGTGTATTTTAGGGAAGCAAAGAATCCCAAAGAATTAGAAAGGGAGGAAGTATGGCACAAGAAAAAAAGATGTTAGTTGACCTGGAGAAGCCGGGTGCCGAAGAGTTCACCAAGGGTGCGCCACCGCCGGAAGAGGTACTTAAGTGGCTGGGGGAGGAGATGGATGTTTTCGATGCGGCGGCAGAGATGCTGAAGCAAGAAGGAGTTGCCTGTACTTTTGGTCTCTGTGCTGGCGGCGATTGGAACATAGAAGGTCATACGATGCGCGCCGGCATACCCAGGGTGCATGTGCGCACTGAGGAAACCGCCGGCTTTGCCGCTGACGCTTACGGGAGGATTACCAGAAGGCCTGGGGTATGTCATAGCGGACCGGCAACGGGACTGGACTATATGACTGCTGCTATTACCCAGGGTTATTCCGCTCAGACACCTATGGTCTATATTCCTGGTGAATCTGGCACCTGGGACGATGATAAATTCATGCTTCAGGGTGTAAGCCGAGCAGAGTATCGTTTCAAGGAGTCTTCTAAATGGTGTCGGAGAGTTCCTAATCCGGGGACTTTCCTGTTCCAGTTGAAGAGAGCCTTCCGCGATTCGGTTACAGCTCCCAGTGGCCCTTGCGTGGTAGCCTACCCCTACGAGTATTGCAACCGCTCATGGACTATAGGACCTAGGAGGCTTTTCTATATGCACTACGCACCAGGGTCTTTCCCACCCAACCTGCTACACCATGATACCCTTGGTCCTGCCATAGATGCCGCTGGTAGCGTGCTGCCTAGCCCCAGAAGAGCGGTAGCCGACCCTGAGGAGGTCAAAAAGATGATAGAGTGGCTTATGGCGTCGGAGAGACCAGCGATGATAACTGGCGAGGGTATCATGTACGATAACGCTGTGCCCGAGCTGCAGGAATTCGTCAAGCTAACTGGAATTCCTACCCATTGCCGCAGGAACTCCCGAGGAGCTATCTCTGAGTTTGACCCGGCTAACTGCTATGGGAGAGCCAGAGGGGTGGTGGTCAGGGAGTGTGACCGCATGGTGCTGATGGGACTCCGTTGCGGTGGGCTGGAATGGTTTGGCTATCCGCCTTTCTTCGGTACCCAGGCGATTTACGCCCAGGTGGGGACTTGTACCCAGAACACTACCACTTCCTTGCCTACGGAATACGAGCTTATCGGCAACATGAAGTTGACCCTGAGAGCGATGATAGATGCGGTCAAGGAAATGGGGATAAAGGCGCCACCGGAGAAATGGAGCGGCTGGCGCAGCAGAGTAGCCACGGTCAAAGACGAGTACGACAAGAGGGTTCGTGATAGGACAAAGCCCATGGAAGGGGTAAAGCCGATGCACCCCGATATCCTGGGAAGGGAGATCTCAGATTTCCTACATGACGAGCTTAAGGATGAGTACTACTCTGTCATTGATGGCTTCACCGCAGCCACCTATTACTCCGATTGGATAAAGGTACACACCCACGGTGATGATGGCAATATCCCCTGCATATTGGATGCCTCCGATGTCATCGGCTTTGGACATGGTGTTGGCATGGCCATAGGCTGTCAGATGGCGAATAAGTTCGTCACCAAGAAGGAGAAGCCCATCATTTCCATATTGGGAGATGGCGCCATAGGAGCTTGCGGAATGGACATCGAGACCGCCTTCAGGTGGGATGTCCCTGCAATCTACATCCATATGAACAACAATCAGATAGTTGGCGGTGGGCACCATTTCTTGAAGGACGTCACGTGGAAGCCTATGGGTGGAGTAAGAGAGAAGGATGGCTGGTATGTCACTCCCAATATCCACTATGAAAAGATGATGGCTGAATTTGGTGTCCATCCTGAGCTTGTTACCGTAGAGAGCGAGATTAAGCCCGCTCTGAAGAGGTCTCTTGACTGGGTGCGGGACAAGGGCAAGCCAGCTTTTATCGAAGCCTGGGTGGATGAGGATATAATGCAGGAGATCTGGCCTACTATCTGCGCCACCATGAGCGCCGGCTGGATAAAGTGGGAAGACTTGTCCGAGCACAGTAAAGACATTATGAAGAGCTGGAGCAAAGCCGTCGCAGGTCTGACCAGAGGCTGGGCT
>CAYVSN010000070.1:0-6302 GCA_964453875.1 uncultured Dehalococcoidales bacterium | reverse complement strand
GGAGGCTCAGAATCAGAAGAGGTGGAAGGCTCAGAATGACGCTGTAGGGAGCAGAGGATGAAGTTGGCCCTCGAGGGATAAGGTTTCAGCCACCCGAGCCCTTTCAATCTGCCAAATAATCGCCTCCGTTCAGCAACTATCCTTGCTACATTATCACGAAGATAATCTATGTCCGCCAAAGAGGCTAACACTGCTACCTGAGCCGCAGTGTTGACATTATATGGTTGTTTGATCCTCATTAGGTAACTGGCGATCTCAACGGGGAAAACGCCATAGCCTATTCTTAGACCGGCAAGCCCGGCCCATTTGCTGAAGGTACGCAGCACTATCAGGTTGGGATGATTGGGCACCAAATTGGCCATAGTTGCAGCGCTAAACTCAAAATAAGCCTCATCCACCACCACAATTCTCCCAGTGTCGAGAAGCTGCATAGTCTCCTGCTCACTGGTAGTGTTCGCTGTAGGATTGTTGGGTGAAGCAATAAAAATAACCTTCGTTTTCGTGTTAAGTGCTCTTTTGATGCCGGACAAATCAAGAGCAAAGCTTTCGTCTATTCTAGGTACATCAATTATCTTGCCTCCACAAACATCCGTAGTGAAAGGATACATGCCAAATGTCGGCGGACAGTTGATAACCTCATCCCCAGGTTCGAGGAATAGTCTCAGTACAAGGTCAATCAACTCGTCGCTGCCGCTGCCACAAAGAATATACTGCCGACCTATGCCCACATATGTCTCTAGAGCCTCTCTCAAGTCTCTTTGCTCAGGATCGGGGTAGATATGGTAGCGGGCATAATCAGCTAGAGCTTGATACACCTTTGGAGAGCAACCATAGGGATTCTCATTGCCATCAAGTTTTACTATCCTTTCTAGGGGCAATTGAGTTCGCTGGCCCAAAACTTCTACCGGCTCGATAGGAGCGTAGCTTTCCATGGTCATGAGTTCAGGCCTTATCAGCTTTTTTATGTCCATCTATCCTTTCAGATTGCTTCGCTTCGCTCGCAGTGACATTGCTTGAGCGTGGGCATCAAGTCCTTCAGCTTTGGCCATAGTTATCGCTGCTCCACTCAGTTCTTGCATAATAGATTTATCGAAAGCGACGACGTTGCTAATCTTCAGGAAATCCTCAACACCCAAAGGGGAATTGAAGCGAGCACTGCCTCCCGTGGGCAATACATGGCTGGGGCCAGCAACATAATCGCCTAAGACCACCGGCGAATCCTCGCCGACAAAAATGCAGCCGGCGTTCTGGACTGTGGAAACTAGAGAAGAGGCGTCAGACACCATAAGAGCAAGATGCTCCGGAGCATAGACATTGACTAACTCGATAGCCTCCCTAATATTGTCAACCAGCACGATCATTCCTCTGTTAATGGCTTGGGCAACAATGGAACCACGCCGCAATCGCTTCAATTGCCTCTCAATTTCCTTATCCACCCGGTCAGCCAGCTCGGATGAGGTAGTGACTAAGATTGCTGCAGCCATGGAATCGTGTTCAGCCTGAGCCAGCAGGTCAGCAGCACAGAGAGATGGATCGGCTTCCTCATCAGCCACGATTACTATCTCGCTTGGCCCTTCAAGACCGTCAATATCCACCACACCATAGACCATTTTCTTGGCCAGGGTCACAAAGATGTTCCCAGGGCCACAAATTTTGTCTACTTTCGGTATCGACTCTGTACCAAAAGCTAGGGCAGCGATGGCTTGAGCGCCACCAACCTTGAAAATGCGATTAACTTGGGCTATGTCGCTAGATACCAAAGTGGGCGCAGGAATATCGCCATTTCTGTTAGGTGGCGAAACCATGATGATTTCATTCACGCCTGCCACCTTGGCCGGTATAGCCGTCATCAGCACTGTGGACGGATAGGCAGCGGTGCCACCGGGGATGTACAAGCCTACCTTGTCTAACGGTTGAATCTGCCTTCCCAGGTATTTGTCCACGAAAGCGATGCCATGCTTTGGCTCCACAGCGAGATGGAAGCTGCGTATCCTCTCAGCCGCTAATCTAAGCGCTGAAACTAGCTCGGCTTCCACTACGTTGTAGGCTGCTGAAATATCCTCTTTGTTCACCGCCAACGAGTCAAGCTGGACGCCATCCAGCTCCTTGGTATAATGAAAAAGAGCTTCATCGCCTTCTTCCCGAACCTCATTAGTGATCCGCTCCACCACAGCTTGGGGAGAAAGCTCCTCGCCGAAAACCTGCTTTATCCTTGATCTCGATTCTGGCGAGACGTAAAGCGATTCGAAAGATGCCTTCCTGGTCAGCAAGTCCTTTGCTTTGCCAAAGCCTTCGACCCTTATCATGACAACGCCCCTCGCAATATTCGAGTAAGAAAATCGATTTTCCCCCTTTTGTTGCGGGAGCTGAGACTCTCTTTGTTCCCAATCAGGCAGGCTACCGATTCGCAAAGCGTATCGATAATCTTTAAGTTATGTTGTGCCAAGGTTTTGCCCGTTTGAACATTATCAATGAGCAAATCAGCGTCTTCAGGCAAAAACGCTTCGCTTGCTCCCCAGGTTGGTATCAGTTTATAGAAAGAGATGTGATTGTCGCGGAGATACTTGTCAGCAATATTCACATACTCCGAGGCTACTCTTAGAGGAGTGAGCTTGCCACTTTGAACAAGGAGCCTTAATTCATCAATGTTAGTTACAGACATATCTCGAATTACCGCTGCTACAATCCTGACCATACCAAAACCAAGGTCCAGCAAGTTCATCACCGGGCTTGATGGGAAACGACAAAGATGGTCAGACAACCAATCATTGCCAGTTATGGCCAAGTCAAAATTGCCATTGGCTACCTGAATGGGCATGTCCTGGGGCCTGATTACTTTGATATCAAGCCAGTCCAAATCAACACTGGGGCGACGACTTAATTCCTCCCCCGAATATCCCTGAGAATCAAGCCCCGCTTGCCTTAAGAATTGTGAAGTGGGCAATTGTTGATGTCCATCTGGCAAAGCCAGCCTCACCGCCTTTTTCCGGAATCGACGACGGAGAACAGGGATGTCTTTCCTGCTACTTGGCTCGCTATACATCGAGACTTGCTTTCCAGAAGCAAACTTAGGGCTCAAGCAGTTCAGTATTTGACTCAGGTCTTTGTCCTTCAGACTATCACGATTAGCAATTAGAAAAGCATTCGCTGCAATCAACTTCTGTAGGGGAACCAAGCCTTTTCCTTCCACCTCGGATTCATCCCTTGCCCACAGCACAGCTAAATCGGCGTCTTCTGGAGGATAGACCTCAGCAGCCCCCCACACAGGAAAAACCTTGAAGGCTTTCAACCTGAGGCTTAAGGCGAAATTCTGAGACAAATTGGGATACTCGCTTACGATCCGCCAATTATTTTGCTTCACAGCTAGTTCACTGAGGTTAGATATCCCTGCTTCATAGTCGGCTGCCAGATATACGTTGCCTTCACCATAATCCAATCCTGATATTCTTGCTATAGCGCTCGCAGGGTATCTGGTCAGAAGCTCCTCAATCCAATCCAATCCGCAGATGCCTAAGTCGTAATTGCCTATAGCTACTTGTATCGGGATATCCTTCTCTTGAAATATCTTGGCCGAGAGATAAGGAAATCTTTCCGAGTTCAAGCGATATTGCCTTGTTTCGTCATCATAGCGCTGAAAACCTAAGGACGCCTCATTAAGCAAGTTGGCTGTAGATGACAGGAGCCTTCCTTTAGGCATGGCAAGCTTGAGATAGCTTGATTGGTACTTCACAGAAAATCGGTTTTTCTTATCCTCTCAACATACTAAGAACTTCTTCTACAGAAGCCACATTTCGCTGCTCTTTCTGCTTTTGATCCACAATCGCAAACAAGGGAGGCTGCTTCCCAGAGACTGAGACGATCCAACGATAGCCAGATATCTCTCGACCAACAAAGTCAAGCTCTGCTACGTGCCCCGCATTGCGAAGCGACCGAGCCAAATCGAAACATGTCTGTGCTACTTCAGGGCTTAGTTCTTCACTCTTAACCAAAACCCCAGACTCACCCCATTCCTTGCTTTCTAATGGAAGCAATTTCATTATGGGGTCAACATAAAGAGCAAAGCCGCAAGCAGGAAGATTCTTGCCACTCATAAGTGGAATTAGGTCATTGTACCTTCCCCCACCACCTATCCTTTCCCCACCACCCAATAGCTGAAAGCAAACCCCGGTGTAATACTCGAAATCTCGTATTGCTGCAATATCAATTTCATAATCACAACCCAGCCTATCCAGCAGGGCAGCAGTACTCATGAAGTCTTCCAAACCGGACCTAAGATCCCATGAAGCTTGTGATGACAGAGCTTGCATATTCCGCAGAAAGCCGCTTGACTTTCCCTGCACGTTTACAAGCAAAGACAGAAGCCTATCCAACTCAGAGTCACCTGATTTCGTCTCAGTTAAAGCCTGCCAATCTCCGCCCAAAACACGGCTCATGACCTTGACTTCTTCGCCGGGGCTGAGCCTAAGCTCTTTGATCAACGCCTTGATCAAGCCAGCATGAGACAACTGTAACTCAACCTTATCTAGGCCAAGCTTGTGCACAACCTCTTCAGCCAGCATAATTATCTCCGCATCCCCAATCGCTCCAGCACCACCTAGAAGCTCGGCACCACACTGCCACCTTTCCCTATTCTCCCTGCCCGTTTCCTCAAAGGCAAAGATATTGGTTACGTAGAAAAGCCTGGCCATTTCCGGGTCGCTTGGATTATCGGTATAGAGCCTAGCTACAGGGATAGTGCCATCTGGTCGCAAGACGACCCTTTCCCCACTCCAACCGTCCCAATCAAGAAAGGAGTAGACTCTGCTCAACATGCTTGGGGTAAGTGTCCCTGTAGCTGTGAATAGGTGAAGGTACTCCAACGTCGGTGTCCTCACCTCTTGATATCCCCATTCAAGGCAACGCTGTCGAAAGACATCTTCGATATGCCGAAAGCGCAACATGTCGTTGGGAAGCAGGTCTCTCATTCCCTTACACTTCTGCTTTTCCATCTTCTCAATCCATTCTACACCAAGCTAGTTCCAGCTTCAATGATGAATTTGAACTTGCTTAACGATCCAGCTTCATCCTGAATCAACTGCATGTCTGAAACAAAGAGATGGCGAGAAACCCCTCCCCCGTGTGGCTCAGGCCGGGTGTCAGATCCCATCACAGTTTGCGGCTTTCAGCCGCTTAGTCTATAATCATCTTGAGGTCAAGGATAGATGTTTAGGACTCTGCTCAGGATTCTCTTGCTTGCTTTTATCGTGGTCCCTATAATGGGGCTTCTGGGGAATAGTCTGGCTAGTGCCTCAAGTCCAACGGTCCACGTACTCCATATAGAAGGCACGATTGTACCTGTGCTGGCCGATTATATCGACAGGGGCATAACGCAGGCTGAAAAGGAAGGGAGCGCCGCTTGCGTCATCGAGCTAAATACCCCGGGAGGGCTTCTAGATTCGACTGAGAGGATAGTACAACGAATTATGAACGCCGATGTGCCTATCGTAGTTTACGTTTCACCCAAAGGCGCCTGGGCTGCTTCAGCGGGGACCTTTATCACTCTGTCCGCACATATAGCAGCCATGACGCCGGGCACTACTATCGGGGCCGCCCACCCGGTAGCTGCTGGGGGACAAGAAATACCAGAAGACCAGATGAAAAAGATAGTCGAGTTCTCAGCCAAGTGGCTGGAGACTATTGCTGCGGAGCGTGGTCGCAATGTAGAAGAAGCTAGGCTGGCAGTAACAGAAAGCAAATCCTTCAGGGATGATGAGGCGCTGGAATTTAACCTTATCGACCTGCGAGCTGACAACTTGGAAAGCCTTATATCCCAAATCAACGGCTGGAAAGTGACCCTAGCTAATGGCGAGGAGGTTATCATTGATACCACGGGCTACGAGACAACTAGAAATGAAATGAATGCCATTGAGAAGTTCTTGCAGACTATCAGCGACCCCAATATTGCCTACATCTTGCTTAGCCTAGCCACTATAGGTCTAATCACAGAGATTTCCAACCCGGGCCTAATTTTCCCCGGAGTATTCGGTGGTATTAGCCTGATTCTTGCTTTCTATTCCTTGGACGTCCTTAATGCCTACTGGGGAGGCATAGCACTTATCTTACTTGCAATTGGCCTTTTTATAGCAGAGTTCTTCACCTCTAGTTTTGGGTTATTCAGTGCTGGAGGCGCAGCCGCGCTAGTCTTTGGTTCCCTAATCTTGTTTACCCACAGCCCGGGAGTGGAGGTGAATCGCGGACTAATCGCTGGGGTCACCGTTGGAATTGTCGCCTTCGCCGTCTTTGTCGTCGGCGCTATCGTTCGG
>CAYVSN010000069.1:0-6320 GCA_964453875.1 uncultured Dehalococcoidales bacterium | reverse complement strand
TTAGATGGCAATCACTTCCTTAACCTCAGGCACCTGCTCTTTGAGCACCTGCTCAATCCCATGCTGCAATGTCATAGCTGCCATAGGACAGCCACTACAAGCACCTCTGAGCGTCACTGTGACCACACCATCGTTGACATCCACTAGCTGCACATCACCGCCGTCGGCCTGCAAAGCAGGCCTTATTTGAGCCAGGGCTGCTTCTACCTTCTCTCGCATCTTTTGCCTCCTATCCATTTTGTTGATCTTTCCCTTCTCCTGCACCTTTCATTTCGCACTTTGTCCGTCAAATCAGCATCGCTTCTATCGCTGCATTGCTTTTCGTAATCCTTTGACTGCTTCAAGTTCCACTTCTGTTTTTGCCGCTCGACCAGATCCTGTAAGGTCGTGGATTCCAAGACCGCGTCTATTGCTCTTCTTACCTCGTCCCAGATGTCGTGGGTGACACAGAGAGGTGAACGAGGATATGCCTCAGGATTATGGACGCATTCCACTGGAGCAATCGGGCCCTCAAGAAGTCGGATCACCTCGCTTAGCCTGATTTCCTCAGGACGCTTGAGTAGTGACACACCGCCTCGAGGCCCACGGGTGCTCTTTACCATGCCTCCCGCTATAAGAGGGGCGATTAGATGTTCTAGGTATGGCAGTGAGATCTCCTGCCTTCGGGCGATATCTTTCAACAGAATTGGTCCCTCACCCCAGTGAAGGCCCAAATCAAGAAGTACCCTGGTTCCGTATCGTCCTTTAGTAGAGAGCTTCATGCTACGGCCGGCATTGTTGACCAATTCAGTTAGCAATAGTATAGAACTTGCAAACGAAACGATCAAGCGAAGTCCCATCTTGGGAGGCACCGCCAAGGGTTGGACAGCAATGCAGTTGACTGGGAGATGTTCAAGTCCCCTTGCTGAGCACAAGGCAGATGGGAATCCTTATTGAGGAGTTAGTCTATGATAATGGCTGAGAGAATATTTGCTGGTGTCACTAACGACGTGAAAACAGTTCTTGATCTCGTTCGAATGGACAGGTGATATCCTATATGTATATGGCACCGGAGAGAAATCTGCTTGTCCTCATGTGTTGGCAATGCCGGGACTTCGTCGCATCAAGGGTTCAGCCGCAAGGGGCGAACCTTCAGGTTCGTGGCACATTCATAGCATTACAGTGTGGTGAAGCGGTGAAAGGTGAGGTATCACTAATCGCGTGAAAGAGAACAGTTTTTTGACAAGCTTGCTAGTTAATGCTATTGTAATCTAGAGTAGGTTTGATTGTAAGCCGGAAAGGTTATCGCAACAAGTGGTCAGATTGTTTGATGGCGAATTTGGGGGGTGGTAAGGTGTGGAAGACGCCGAGATTTGGCTTTTCTTAGCCTTCCTGGCCTGCCTGGCGGCCTCGGCTTTCTTTTCCAGCGCTGAGTCTGCTTTTATCTCCTTGCCTAAGCTCCGCATAAAATATCTGGTAGAAACGGGTGTTAAGGGCGCGGAGCGGTTAGCCAAAGCAGGTGAGAAGCCAGAGAAGTTCTTGGCCACCGTTTTGCTGGGAAATAACCTGGTGAACGTAGCTGCGGCTACGTTGGGCACTATCATGGCGGTGGCAGTCTTTGGTGTGGTAAAGGGACCAATTATAGCTACGCTAGGGGTGACAGCGTCAATTCTGATCTTTGGAGAGGTTATCCCGAAGACTCTGGCCGTTCACCATGCTCAGCGGCTATCGCTGCTTTATATCAAGCCATTAAGGGTAATGGAATTGTGTCTTTATCCGTTTGTCTTGGCACTAAGTCACATCGGCTTAGGTTTTAGTAGAATGGCACCTCAGCCCGGGGGAAAGGATCTGGTGAGCGAAGGTGAGATACGCTCAGTCATAAATGTAGGTGAAAGTGAAGGGGTTGTAGAGCAGAACGAGGCAAAGATGTTACACAAAGTCTTTGAGTTTACCGATCGCCCGGTAAGCAAGATAATGATTCCCAGAACCGAAATCGCCTGGGTGGAGCAGGGAACGAAGCTGAGCGATTTCTTGGATATCTACGCCCGAAGGCCTTATAGTCGTTTTCCAGTGTACAAAGACAACACTGACAATGTGGTGGGCATCCTGTCTGCCAAGGATGTGCTTTTGAAGTTGACTGATAGCGGGGTAGATAGAGAAGCTGCCATCAGCGATTTTATGCGACCCGCATACTTTGTCCCCGAGAGCAAACGTCTGGGAGAGCTTCTCGCTGGGATGAGAGATGGTGCGTATCATGCTGTGCTTGTGGTCGACGAGTTTGGAGGTGTGGCTGGGATGGTTAGCTTGGGGCAGCTAACTGAGGAAATCGTGGGCGATATTGGTGATGAACTCATTGGGGAGAGGGACTTCGTGTTAACTGGTGACAGTACGTTTCAACTGGATGGTGGGTTTCGGGTTGAAGAGGCTAATGAGGAATTGGGGTTAGAATTACCCACAGGCGACTATGAGACAGTGGCTGGCTTTATTCTCAGTCATCTTGGCAGGATACCGAAGCAAGGCGAGCAGTTGAAATACGGGAACCTGAAATTTGTCATAACAGAAATGCGGGCTATGAAGATAGAGAGAATTGTGGTGACTAGGGAAAGGGGTACGTCCTCCAAAAACTCGGAGAATTCTTAGTGTAAACAGGGATGCAGCGCCTGCGCCTTCGATTTGGTCGTGGAGAAGAGGTCAAATTCATTTCGCATCTCGACGTGGTGCGTTTCTGGGAAAGAGCGCTTAGGCGCGCAGGAATACCTTTAGCTTATTCTCAGGGTTTTAGACCTCACCCGCGAATTGCAGTGGGTGCGCCTCTAGCTGTAGGGGTAACCAGCGAAGCTGAACTCATGGATGTATGGCTAAGTCAATGGATGCCCCCTCAATCTCTTATCATGAAGCTTAAGGGGCAATTGTCTTGCGGCTTCGATGTATTTGAAGCCTACGAAATAGGGCTGAACGGCCCCTCCCTGCAGTCATCCCTCGCTGCTGCTGAGTATCGGGTCGAGGTGAGGAGTGAGAAGAGGGAACATGAAGTAGAGTATTCCCTGAATCGCTTGCTTCAAGCCAATAAGCTGCCATGGCAACATTTCAGGGGCGATAAAGTGCACCGCTATGATTTGAGAGCTCTGGTAAATGACTTATGGGTCATCAATCATCACAACTCCTTATACGTCTTAGGGATGAGATTGCGCTGCGATGCTGGTGGCAGTGGCAGGCCGGAACAGGTCCTGGCTGCCTTAGGTTTCTCCCAGTATCCTGAATCGAGCCACCGCACCAAACTCATTTTGAAAGCTGAATTGGGTGCCTAGGGTGGCGTCAGGGGAGACTGCTCTTGATCCGGAGCGCCAGGAGAAAGCTCGAGAGTATAACTGGCTATCGCGACGCTTACTGCTGCTCGATCTTGGAACAGGCATTGTCCTGTTGTTAGCTCTTCTTTTCACCGGTGCTTCAGGGCTGTTAGCTTACTGGTTGCCTTTCCCTTTGCCTTGGGCAGCAGCCTTGTATTTGCTTATCCTGGTGGTTGGCTATGGAGTGATAATGGGGCCTTTGAGCTACTACGAGGACTTCGTGTTGCCTCGTCGCTATGGTCTGTCAAATCAGGATCTGAGGGGTTGGCTGAGAGATAGGGCTAAAGCTCTAGCTCTGGGGCTTCTCTTAGGTTTGTCTCTCATTATAGTCATTTACTGGCTTATGGATTGTCTCCCCTCGTTGTGGTGGCTGGCAACTGGATTCATTGTATTTCTGCTCAGCCTGCTTCTTACGTGGCTAACCCCTACTCTTCTTATGCCTTTGTTCTTCAAATTGAAACCTTTAGAGGATGGAGAAATGAAGGAGAGGTTAGCAAAGCTGGCTAAATCGGCTGGGATTCATATCAAGGATGTGTTTACGATGAATCTGAGTAGTAAATCCACCACAGCTAATGCTATGCTAACAGGCTGGGGCAGATCCAGGCGCATCATTCTTAGTGACACTTTGCTCCAAGGATATTCGGCGGACGAGATAGAGGTCACCTTGGCTCATGAGCTGGGTCATCATCTCCATCACGATGTTGCTAAGCTGACGGCAATTCATGCCCTCGCTTTTCTGCTGGCATTCTATTTGGCTGATCTAGCTCTTAAAGCGGGTGTGGTATTATTTTCCTTCCAAGGGATAAACGACGTGGCTGCTCTCCCTTGGCTAATCCTGATCTTAGCTATGCTCTTCGTAGCCTTGCAGCCACTGCTTAATTGGTACAGCCGCCATATTGAACTGGAGGCAGATAGAGCTGCGTTGGCGCTAAGCAACAATCCTCAAGCCTTTGTCAATCTAATGACCAAGCTAACTAACCAGAACCTGCAACAAGCTGAACCTGGTCATTGGGCAAAGGTCCTGTTCTATGATCATCCCTCCTATGGTGAACGAGTGATTTTGGCTCGGGACTATGGGCAAAAATCCTCTTGAAGCAAAACTTCATTTTCAGAAATGGGTAAAGATGATAACACTGAATACTCATTGGCCCCTGCCAAACGAAGAACTAACAGAGGTACTTCCATAATATTCTTTCCTTCATCTCAGAGATAGGCATGTCAATCAAAAGCGACTCTTAGTTACAAGGCTCGCAGGCTTTGTTACCATTGCACAACTGAAAATTACATGGTAGGGTAGGCTAAATTCTAGCTCTAGGATTAGTACTTGGAAAGGAGGCAATCAATGGATATTGTAGAGGCTGTACGATCACGGAAGAGTATAAGGGGCTATAAGCCCGACCCAGTTCCTAAAGAGATTCTCAAGGAGATTCTAGATATCGCTACCCGTTCGCCCTCGGGGATGAATACACAGCCGTGGGAGTTCACTGTTATCACGGGTGAAGTGTTGGATAACATCAAGCGGGCTAATGTTGAGATGCTAGGTTCTGGAGCAATACAAAATCCGGATTTCGCGGGGAAGCCCTATGAGGGTGTTTATAGAAACCGCCAGGTGGAGGTTGCAGTTCAGCTCTTTGGGCTCATGGGCATAGCTAGAGAAGATAAGGAGAAAAGAGCAGAGTGGATGCAAAGAGGCTTTCGTTTCTTCGATGCGCCTGCAGCTATCATCCTATCTGTGGACAAGTCACTTGGTGAAATACGCCCTCAGTTCGATATCGGTGCCATCGTACAGACTATCTGCCTTGCAGCACTGAACTATGGACTTGGCACTTGCATTCAGGATCAAGGCCTAATGTTTCCTGAGGTAGTGAGGAGCTTTGCTGGTATACCTGAGTCTAAGCGAATGATCATCGCCGTCACTATTGGCTATCCTGATTGGGATTTCCCGGCGAACAAGTTGGAGAGCAAACGCGAGCCCGTTGAAAACATTACCGCTTGGCAGGGCTTCGATTAAGTTAATGTTGGTGATCTGCCGACAGAGCTATTGTTTCGCTCAAATTCAATAGGGCCCCAGCGGCTACCTCTACTACAAGCCGCTGAGAATGGCTTGTGGCAGCAGCCTTACACTCTTCATGAGCATCACCAACATTTGTCGCTCAATTGCTTATCTTCAGGCAGCTCGGTAATCTTAGAGTGAAACAAGTTGAGTCTTTTCTCTAAATAGGTTAGCATTTTTCCTAGGAGGCAGGTTTTTGAAGCTTATATTGGTGAGACATGGTGAGACTCATTGGAATAAGGCAAGGCGTGTTCAAGGAGGGAGCAGCGATATTGAGTTAAATGATGTCGGAATAGAACAAGCTAATAGGTTAGCGTTGTTCTTAAGCAATGAAAAGGTGACCACCGTGGCTTGTAGCCCTTTGAAGAGAGCCATAAGTACAGGTGAGGCTATAGCTAGGCGACATCAACTATCTGTAGAAGTTGATGATGGACTCAGGGAAATCGAAGTTGGTGAATTGGAGGGCTTGGATGCCTCGACTTTGAGCAGCACTTTTAGCAATTTTCTGATGCAGTGGTGGGAGGGGGGAGGGGGAGAGAAATTGCCTGGTGGAGAGAGCCTCGTTGAACTGCAAGAAAGATCCTGGGCAACCATGCAACGTTTGCAGGCGGAGCATAAAGATGGAACAATAGTGGTCGTTAGCCATTACTTTGTCATCTTAGCTATCATGTTGAAAGCTTTAGATTTGCCGTTGAGATACTTCAGCAAGTTCAAGGTGGATCCCGCAAGTGTAAGCACTCTTGAGTTTGCGGATTATGGAACTCGCTTAGTGCTATTTAACGATACGTCTTACTAAGGTGTTGTTGGGGAGACTGAAGGGTGTAGGTGCCCAGGAAATTCTGCGGATTTCTCGGGCAAGAGTTAAGTTCCATGAAAAAGACTGAACTAGACTCAAGAGTTAAGGATTTTATTCAGCGTTACAGCCTGATTCTGCCCGGGAG
>CAYVSN010000068.1:0-6338 GCA_964453875.1 uncultured Dehalococcoidales bacterium | reverse complement strand
TCTTGCGGTAAAAGAAATAATGGAAGGCGGCTTGTGTGAGTGAAATGAGCCCCAAACGTGCTGTCAGACGAAGACACGTACGCACTCTATTCTCGCAGCCTTTCTTGAACCGCTTTGCCTGTCAATTCCCGAATGGCGTCGGAAGCAATCCATTTGGCGCCTCTCGAGTCCATTTGTTGAATCTCTTTGGCAGTCTCAATTGCCTTCCTGTTCAAATACGGGTTACGTTTTCCAATTTGCCTTAGTGCCCAGTTAACTGCTTTCTTGACATAGTTTCTGTTGTCGGAAGCGTCCCTCTCTATGATGGGGAAAAAGCTCTCAAATAGTATATCATCTGCTTTCTTATCACTGACAGCCAAACGGGCCATCAATACAAATCCAGCTCTTTTGACAAACTCTCTATCGTTTGCACTCCATTCGACCGCTTTTCGGTAGGCAGGTTTAGTCTTCTCAAATAGATTCATACAGCATTGGTCGCAAGTATCCCAAGAGTCAAAGTCTCTCACCCATCTTTCCATTTGCTCTTCAGTAGCCGTCTTGGGATCGTCTATCATACTTGCCAGTATTCGTGCTTCGTGGACTGCCGATGCCCAGAGCTCTTGCGCCAAATCATGGTCTACTCCTATTTCCTTAGCCATCTTCCTTAGATTCGGAATTGATACTCCATAAGTGTTCTCGGGATTGATTCCATAACGTGCCATGCCTTCTACTGCCTTGGGGTTAGATAAGGCTTTGAGCTTCTCAAGAATGTGGTCGCACTGCACTTTCACCACCGCCGTAACGGATACGAGTAACAATGTAATCGCCTGCCGCGGGCTCTTATCTCTTGGTAAGATGCTTGCATTGCCACCAAGGAAGATCGAAAACTGCTCCCTCAAATTGACACAAAACACATCTATCTAATTTCCCACCCTCGTGTTTCTTTGACTTTTGGTATATTTCTTCTGGATCAGACCGTTTCATTTGTTCCGGTGTTCTATTCCCGATCGAGTAAAGTCTCTCTGCTGTAACTGAACCAATATTCCGCAACGATCGTAAGCGTTTGATGGATTGCCTTTTTCCAGTTTGTTTGCTCATTTTCGTTCCCAGTATTTTGTCAAAAAGTGAGGCTTGGGAAGTCTCTATGACGTCTCAGGCTTTGCCAGGTACGAAGCATTTGGGCAAACGTGACCAGCCGCAAGGCCCGCGTTATCTGGCGTCTCCCGGGCACCCATACCGCGGAGCCTCTTCATCATTCTCGCCTTATGCC
This sequence comes from uncultured Dehalococcoidales bacterium, assembly GCA_964453875.1. GTDB lineage: Bacteria > Chloroflexota > Dehalococcoidia > GIF9 > AB-539-J10 > JADFUX01. The sequence goes on along the minus strand of CAYVSN010000068.1, from coordinate 5,089 downwards.
ACAAACGCCTAGCAGCGTGTCAGCACAAACGAACCGTTTAAGCGATTTCTAGGAGCTGTATATCAAACGTTAGGTCTTTCCCAGCCAAAGGATGGTTGGCATCCAACGTCACCCTCGATTCTGAGACATCCGTCACGGTGACCCTCATTCTTCGACCATCCAGATGACGCATTTCTACCAGCTGACCGACCTCCGGTTTCATGTGAACCGGAAATTCGTTTCGATCCAGCACCAGTATCATTTCCTCGCGACGTGGGCCATACGCTTCATCCATCGGGACTTTGATGGTATTTGACTCCCCGAGATTCATCCCGAGTATGGCCTTTTCTAAGCCTGGGATTATCTGACCATCCCCTATTGCAAATTGCAGAGGGCTGCGGTTGGTGGAGGTATCGAAGACCGTGCCATCCTCCAACTTGCCCGTGTAGTGAACTTTGACCTCATCACCATATTGCGCTTGCGCCAACGTCTTCTCCTCTCGCTTTGCAGCTATCGTAATCCAAGAAATATCTCACGTAACAGGATGTATTTAGGACTTCAGTTTCCCTAATCCGATTCGTTTGTTGATATGCTGGCAACTCCCACCGTGAGAAATTCTACTTTATCGTCTCCCTGGAAGTCTACCCACTTCAGCCGCGCTTCACCTTTTCTATCACGGCATCGGCTACCTGGCTGGTGCCTACAGCAGTGCTATCCGCGGGATCGGGCTTTAGGTCGTGGGTCACATCCTTGCCCTCAGCAATGACGTCAGTGATAGCTTTCTCCAGCCTATCGGCGCAATCCTCTTCTCCAAGGTAGCGAAGCATCATTACTCCGGACAGCATCATTGCCATAGGGTTAGCCTTGTTTTTTCCGGCATACTTGGGGGCGCTGCCATGGGTAGGCTCAAACACAGCTACATCATCCCCTATATTGGCTCCAGGAGCTAGCCCCAAGCCGCCAACTAGCCCGGCGCAGAGCTCGGAAATGAAGTCTCCGTAGAAATTAGGTAAGACGAGGACGTCAAATTGCTGAGGCCTCCTTACCAACTGCATACATAACGCATCCACAACTATATCTGTGAATTCTATGTCGGGGTATCCCCTAGCCGCCTGGTGAGCAGTGTCTAGGAAAAGCCCGTCAGAAAACTTGAGTATGTTAGCCTTGTGAACTGCGGTTACCTTTCTTCTATTGTTTTGCCTGGCATATTCAAAAGCAAATGTGACAATTCGCCTGCTAGCTGTTTCCGAAATCACCTTCAAGCTTACAGCAGAATCCGTTCTTAGCTTTTCGCCAGTGGTGTTGAAGACGAAATCTAGCAGCTCTGCTGCCTTACGACTGTCTTTGGCGAATTCAATGCCTGAGTATAGGTCTTCAGTATTTTCCCTAACTACCACGATGTCCACATCTTTGAATGGTGTATGTACTCCGGGGTAGACCTTGTAGGGGCGAAGACAAGCGTAAAGGTCTAGAGTCTGCCTCAACGCGACATTAACGCTTCTGAAGCCACTGCCTATGGGCGTTGTCACCGGTGCCTTCAGAGCCACCTTATTTCTCTTTATGGATTCCAAGGTGCTCTCGGGGAGAGGCGTGCCAAACAGTTCCTGGGCTTCCTTGCCTACTACAACGGTGTCCCATTGCAACTGGGCTCCCGTGGCTTCTAATACTCGCTGCGCTGCCTTGGCGACTTCGGGACCTATGCCGTCGCCGGGAATAAAAGTCACTCTGTGCTGCATACCTAGCTCCGCATAATATAATTCGTGGCATCGAGACTTTACTCTCGACGTGCAGGTCTGAAGACTCGCACCTAGGTGATCAACCTACATAATCAATCGGGATGGTCTTACTTTTAGAACTTGAACTCCTTGTGCTTTTTGATATAGGGAATGAGCCCGCCTTCCTCCAGAATGGCTGACATCAATGGTGATATCTTGTTACAGCTCAATGTGGCACCAGAGGTCAAGTTGATGATCATGAAATCAGCTAAATTTACCTCCAGCTCATTGCCATCGCTAATTTTGTCGGTATCGCACAATAAGACGGGCAAGCCGTGGTTTATGGCATTTCTGAAAAAGATGCGCGCCACCGACTTAGCCAGGATAGCGCTCACGCCCGACATCTTAATTACAACGGGAGCATGCTCCCGACTGGAACCGAGACCAAAGTTTTCACCTGCCACCAGAAAGTCGCCTTGATTCACTTTGGAAGTGAATGTGGGGAGGGTGTCTTCTAACACGTGCTTCGCAAGCTCAGGCAAGTCGCTCCTCAGGTGGGCAAACCTACCGGGGATGATAAGGTCCGTGGAAATGTTATCGCCAACTTTAATAGCTCTGCCCCTGAGTGCTGCATTTGCCATCATATCGCCTCCCTGGGGTCAGTGATCTCACCTGCTATAGCTGAGGCGGCAGCCGTAGCTGGGCTTGCCAAGTATATCATGGCTTCGGGGTTGCCCATTCTTCCTCTGAAGTTGCGATTGGCAGTGGAAAGGCAAGCTTCCCCGTCGCCCAGTACGCCCTGGTGTAGACCAAGGCAAGCAGCGCAACCCGGAGGCAAAATAACCCCTCCTGATTCAATTAGGCTGCTAATATAGCCTCTTTCTATCGCTTGTGCTAGCACTTGCCTCGAAGCCGGTGCTATAAGCAACCTCGTGTCGGGATGTCTCTTTCTTCCTTGAAGGACCGCGGCAGCAATTGCCAAATCCTCGAGACGTCCATTAGTGCAGGTGCCAATGAACACTTGCTGTATCTTGACCCCTTTGGCTTTGCTCACTGGAAGGACATTGTCCACACTGTGGGGCAGGGAGACCATAGGCTCAATCTGGGCAAGGTCAAGGTGAATCGTTTGTTCATACTCGGCATGGTCATCAGGATGTAATGGCCTATATCTATCACTACGGCTCTGAGACGCCAAGAATCTGAAAGTAACGTTGTCGCTGGGGAATAAGCCGACCTCAGCCCCAGCCTCTACAGCCATACTAGCTATCGTTAGCCGTTGCGACATGTTCAGGCGAGCTAAGGCTTCACCGCCGAATTCTAGAGCCTTGTAGTTAGCGCCATAGGCACAAATTTGCCCTACAAGGCACAGAATCAAGTCCTTGGCGTCAACCCCTTTGGGGAAGGCGCCATCGAGGGCGATGAGAAAGCTCTCTGGCACCCGAAGCCATGTCTTGCCCAGCGCTAGAGCTACTGCTGTATCGCTGGAGCCCATACCTGTGGCGAAAGCACCCAATGCACCGGCGGTAACAGTATGAGAATCGGAGCCAACAATCATATCCCCGGGCCTGGCGAAGTTCTCGGCCACTAACTGGTGGCATACGCCGCTACCTACCTCATAAAGAAGACAGTCGGTTTCTTTGGCAAAGCTACGGAGGAAAGCATGGTCGTTAGAAAGCTGTCGATGCGGGCTGGGGGCGGCGTGATCCAGAAATATTATTGCTCTTTGCGGCTTGGCTATGGATTCAAAGCCGCTTTCCTTGAACTGCTTTATGGCCAAAGGCCCGGTGGTATCTTGGACAAAAACGAAATCCACATCGGCGATGACAGTGTCTCCAGCTTTGACATCGCCATGCGACTTATCGCTTAAGATCTTTTCCGCTAGCGTTTTGTCCACGCGAGGCTAAGCAATTATGGCTATTGTTTCCCCTGTATTTACCTTATCCCCAGGATTCAACTTTATGGCCTTGATCCGGCCGCTGCACGGGGCTGGGAGAGCATTTTCCATTTTCATAGCTTACAGGATGGCAACCGTGTCGCCTTCCTCAACCCAATCTCCCTCCTTGACGGAAAAGCTAATTATTAAGCCTGGCATTGGTGCCTGCAACTCCGTTTCACCTTCAGCTACTGTTACCGTTGGCGTGGCAGGTGGGCTTTCTTCTTCGGCTGCTTTTGTTGCCGCTGGCGTCACCACAGAGACTGACTGGGCTGCATGTGGGGGTGGTGCTTCTAAGCCATATTTCCACCTGAGGAATCTCATCCCGGTGGTGGGGTAAAGGGCATAAATGAGGACGTCGCCGATGTCCCGGGCAAGGTCCTTGGTCGCTTCCTTGGCCTTATCCAACTCGGGCGGCAAAATATCGGCGGCTCGACAGGTGATAGGCTTATCGCCACGCTCATAGCCCTTAAGAACTATTCTCTGCACCTCAGGGTCAATGGAAGCCGGTGGCTTACCGTAGAGACCGTAGACATAATCCTTCACCTCTCGGGAAATCATCTTATATCTGCCGAAAAGGACGTTCTGAATAGCCTGGATTCCCACAATCTGGCTGGTGGGGGTGACCAGCGGCGGATAACCTAATTCTTTGCGAGTCCTAGGCAGTTCGGCGTATACCTCAGGCAATCGATCCAGAGCGTTGGCCTCTTTTAGCTGAGCTACCATATTGGTAAACATGCCGCTAGGGATATGATGTCCCAGCACCCTGGTATCAATCACCGACATCTTTGTGTTGTCCAGGAATTCACGGTACTTGGGAGCTATGGATTCAAAGTACTCATCTAACTTGAGGAGATGGTCCAAATCGAGCTCAGTATCTCGAGAGGTTCCCTGTACGGCCAGTACAATTGGCTCTATGGCAGGATGTGCAGTTCTCAAGGCGAAAGGAGCAACGCAAGTATCAATGATATCTACCCCAGCTTCGATAGCCTCTAAGTAACTCATGCATGCCATTCCACTGGTGAAATGGCTATGAAGGTCAACAGGTATCCTTAGAGCCTTCTTCAAGGCTGTGATCAAGTCATAGGCATCGTCTGGAGCGATAAGCCCAGCCATATCTTTTATGCACAGGCTGTCTGCCTCCATGTCCTGAATTATGAGAGCCTTACTGACATAATAATCCACATTGTAAATAGGTCCACCGAGTTTTGCTTGGGTGAGTGAGTAACACAACGACCCCTGGATGTGCTTGTCACAATCTCTAATAGCTTTGAAAGCAGTTTCAAAGTTGCGCTCATCGTTGACAGCGTCGAAGACGCGGAAGACATCGATGCCACAATCAGCAGCGTGGCGGACAAAGGCGGCAACCACGTCGTCGGAGTAATTGCGGTAGCCCACCAGATTTTGTCCCCGCAGTAACATTTGAAGCGGCGTGTGAGGCATTGACTTCTTCAGGATGCGA
>CAYVSN010000067.1:0-6340 GCA_964453875.1 uncultured Dehalococcoidales bacterium | reverse complement strand
TGCTTTGCAGTTTGGCATGTAGCCCTGCTGGAAGAACCTCAAAGTATTAAGAAGCACAGCCTTTGAATTGGCAATATGGTTGCTTCGGTTTCTTAGTTCCGTGAGTTCGTTAATACTCCGCTGCAAAACCTTCAAATCTTCTTCGGTGTCAATGCAATAATCTTTGTCCCCGGTCCGCAGCGCAGTGTAGGCACTATACGATATGGCTACCCCCCACATCTTGGCCTTTTGGGCCAAAGGCAATATCTCCTTCAGGTTAGCTCGTGTTATGACCGTGTTCAAGATAATATTTCGGTGACCAAATCTTGCCAGTTGTGGAAGCACCCGCTCCAAACGTCCATATAGGCCTGGTCGCCCCCGAAATTCATCGTGCCGCTCATCAGGGAAGTCCAGTGATACGGAGAATTGGTTGACCCCAGCCTCATGCAATTGCAGGTAAGTGCTCTCGTTCAGTAGGACTCCATTGGTAACAAGTATCAGGTATGGCCTGGTAGACTGTTTGATAGCCTTCACCATGGCTACTATGTCTTGACGTAAGAGTGGCTCGCCACCAGAGATTTGCACTACCGGCGGGTTTAGGAGTCGAGTTAAGCTGGCATAATCGGTTGGCTTAAGCTGCTTCTCATCTTTCCTTACCCCGCCAAGGTCACAGTGCAGGCAGTTGCAATTACAGGAAAGTGTTACCTCGTAAGAGATTACCAAAGGACGATTGGTTATAGAGTTGTACACTCCCCTTTTGGCCAGCTTGATTGCATCTAACCAAGAGAAATTGTTCATTCGTATCCGCAAAAGCGCCTATTTGAAACCAATCATCGTAGTGTTATCAAGTCTCGACGGATATGCCACCACTATCTTATCCATCGCCCTGCCTAGAATGGATCTAGGGCAAAGTAACCTCCTCAACGGCGCATGGAGCTTTGGGGATTTTAGCACCGGCATAAACAACATTAGTAGACTTATGGATTCAGTATAACAGGCAGGAGACACGTTTTTGAAGCCCGCATTCTCGAGAATATCCTTGAGGGTTTTGGTTGTAAACTGATTGATGTGAATCTTCCTTATGTTCCACCATCCCTTTCCGAAGAGTCTTGCTGGTATCCCTCCAATATCTGGAGTCGACACAGCCAGCAATCCTCCGGGCTTCAGTATCCTGTTAACCTCTTTGAGAATCGCAAGTGGGTGCGGAAGGTGCTCAAGAACCTGCCACAAGGTAACCACATCGAAAGAGTTTTCGGGAAATCGCAGTTGTTCAAAAGGCTTTGCCTCCACATCCAAAGCGAATTCGTTTTTGGCATATGCTACTGCCTCCTGTGACAGATCAACCCCTTTTGTAATGAAACCCGCCTTAGAAGCACTAAAGAGGAAGAAACCTTCTCCACAACCCACGTCCAGAAGGCTTGTGCTATGGTTGTATTTCTTGACTAATTGCGCTTGCGATTTTGTTGCACGTAGACGACCCCCTCGAATAATAGAAACATCGACGCTTTTCCTCTTTGAATAGTCATCGTTGATCTTGCTTGCCTTCTCGATTGGATTTACATAGATAAGGTCACAGTTCCTGCATTTGACATGCCTGCCATATTTTCCTCCAGGCAGCATATATACGGTTTCTACACCTTCTTGAAGATCACTCTTATCCATATTGGAGTCGAAGAGCACAGTGAAATCATTCCGGCCGCAACTGGGACAATTGCGATATTCAAGCAATGAATCCATTATAGGTGCTTAGCCTTTTCGTAGGCAGCAGCAACAGCCTCAAGAAGGAGAGAACGAAATCTCCCCTTTTCCAATTTGAGGAGAGCCTCAGTAGTTGTTCCTCCGGGCGAAGTAACCATGTTCCTTAGCTCAGCAGGATGTTTGCTTGTCTTCTTAACTGTCTGCACAGAGCCAAGCACTGTTTGTATCACCAGTTCCTCAGCAATATTGCGTGGCAGACCGATGTGCACGCCAGCATCAATAAGCCCCTCGATGAAGAGAAACACATATGCCGGTCCACTGCCACTCACCGCTGTAGCCATATCTAGATACTTTTCGTCAGGAACATAAATCTCCTTGCCCAAGGCACTGAGAATGGATTGCGCCGTTTCTTTCTGTTCTTCCGTGACTTCAGCAGTTGTTGTCCATACAGTCATTCCTTCGCCAATTTGCGCCGGCATGTTGGGCATAGCTCGCACTACCGAAGAGTGACTCAAACCTCGACACAAGGTGGATACACCAGCACCTGCTACTATAGATAATATTGTCTGTTGTGGCAAGGGGTTCTTCAGCTCATCCATCACCTGAGCCAAGTGCTGGGGTTTCACGGCCAGGACAACGATGTCGCAGCCCTCTATTGCCTTTCTATTATCGGCTACTGTGGTGACTCCACACTCCCTGCTTAACAACTCTCGTCGCGGCCCGCTGACATCGCTAACCACTATGTCTCCGGGCGTAACCACTGCCTTAGCCAAAAGGCATTTGATCATTGCCTCCCCCATAGTTCCACCACCAATAAAAGCTATTCGCATTCTTGTTTTCTCACCTCACTACAATATTTACCACTCGCTTAGGCACATAAATAATGTTAGAAATCCTCTTATTACCGGTGTAGACTTTCACTCGCTCCCTTCCCAATGCCAATTCCTTAGCTTCATCCTCAGTGATAGAAGCAGGCACAAGCAGCTTATCCCGTAGTCTGCCATTTATCTGTATGATCACAGTGATTTCCTCTTCCTCGGCTAACTCTTCATCAAACTCTGGCCAAGATTGGTTGTGAATGCTGTAGCAATGTCCCGTCCTGGCCCACAACTCCTCAGCGAGATGAGGAGCAGTAGGAGCAACGAGGAGCAAGAAACAGCCAATAGCCTCTTGCCAAAGGGAAATTGAGACATTCCCCGCTTCCCGCACTTTGGATAGATAATTGGTGAATTCCATAAGGCTGGCCAGCATGGTATTGAACCGAAACCTCTCTAAGTCCTTAGTTACCTTCTTGATCGTCTTATGAATGTTGTGGCAAAGGGCTCTTTCCGCCTCAGGCTTGACGGCCTGGCTGTCATAACCTGTTTCTATTAGGCTCCACACTCGGTTTAACCACCTGCTTATGCCTACAATGCCAGTATCAATCCACTCCCCACCCAATTCCCAGGGTCCGATAAACATGAGATAGGCGCGAACAGCATCAGCACCTAACTGAGCTACATATTCATCAGGGGCAATTACATTGCCCTTGGATTTACTCATCTTTCCACCATGGTAAATTATGGTTCCTTGGTTAAAAAGACGACTAAACGGCTCGCCAAAATCGACTACTCCCATGTCTCTTAATGCCTTGGTGAAAAAGCGGGCATAGAGGAGATGCAGAACAGCATGCTCAGCACCACCAGTATACAAATCCACAGGTAGCCAATAGTTCAGCCTCTCAGCATCAAAGGGGGCGTCCTCGGTTTCGGGACTGGCATAGCGTAGGAAGTACCAAGAGGAGCACATAAAGGTATCCATGGTATCAGTCTCTCTTTGTGCTGGTCCACCGCAACTGGGGCAAGTAGTATTAACGAATGACTGGCAGTATTTAAGAGGAGATTCTCCAGTAGGCTTAAACTCGGCATCAGGAGGCAGTAGAACAGGCAGATTGTCCTCAGGAACGGGGACAACGCCACATCTATCGCAGTAAACCATAGGTATCGGCGCTCCCCAATACCTCTGTCTGGAGATAAGCCAATCGCGAAGACGATAGGTGATAGTACGTTTCCCCCATCCCTTTTCCTCTATAAAATCACAGATTGCCTTGGCTCCCTCATCACTTGGCAAGCCGCTGAACTCGCCGGATTTCACCATGGTGCCCGGCTCGGTATATGCCTGGCTTAATTGCTCGCCTGACCAACCTACAGGAGCGATCACAGTCCGAATGGGGAGGTTGAACTTCTTAGCAAACTCAAAGTCTCGCTCATCATGACCAGGAACCGCCATCACTGCCCCTGTGCCATAGGTTGGCAGCACATAATCGCTAATCCAGATAGGGACTTTTTGCCCATTCAATAGGTTAGTAACATAGCTTCCCAAAAAGACCCCGGTTTTTTCCCTGCCTAAAGCTGTGCGTTCATATTCACTTTGGCGCTGACACCAGGCAATATACTCCTCTACCTCAGCTTTGTGCTCTGGGGTAGCCAGCTGGCGAACCAAAGGATGCTCAGGAGCCAGGAGGAAAAAGGTTACTCCAAAAATAGTGTCAGGGCGAGTGGTAAATACCCTTATCTCCTTCTGGTCTACACCGTCCTGCTCCAGTCGGAAGGAAATCTCCGCTCCCTCGCTCTTGCCAATCCAGTTCGTTTGCATTACGTCTATGCGCTCTGGCCAGTCCATGTGACTGAAGTCGAGAAGCTCCTCAGCATACTTGGTAATCCGAAAGAACCACTGTTCCAAATCTCTCTTGATCACTGGTGTACCACAGCGCTCACATAGTCCCTCACCAACCACCTGCTCATTAGCCAACACCGTCTGGCATTGAGGACACCAATTAACGGGGGCCTTAGCCCGATAAGCAAGGCCGGCCTTGTAGAGCTTCAGGAAAAACCACTGCGTCCACTTGTAATAGTCAGGGAGGCAGCTAATCAACTCGCGATTCCAATCGTAGATTGCTCCTATGCTCTTAAGCTGTCGACGCATGTTCTCAATATTCCCCATCGTCCACTCATAGGGATGAATCCCATGACTTATGGCCGCGTTTTCTGCAGGCAACCCAAAGGCATCAAAGCCCATAGGATGAAGCACATTGTAGCCTTGCATTCTCTTGAACCTGGCATACACATCCGAGGGCACCATTGCGTACCAATGCCCAATGTGCAGATCTCCTGAAGTATAAGGAAACATGGTCAGAGCATAGAACTTGGGCTGACCGCTATCTTCCTTCACCTCGTAGATATGGTCGGCCGCCCACGTCTCCTGCCATCTCTTCTCAATTTCCTGAGGATTGTATCTCAAAGCCATGCTACTAAAGTTTACCTTAAGCTAGGCTAAATTAGAAGCTCCCATACTCGTTCATATGATTGGTGATGTATCAGGTTTCATAGTCTTATGCTCTTGGCGTAGCACTATGTACCGCAAACCTTGAAAGGTTGCCCATTGAGGCTAAAGCCTCAATGCCACCAACGAGGCTCTGATATTGCGAATACAGAAGAATCCACCTCCCTTCCTAGTACCACAAACATTCAAGGTGTCACTTATCTACCTGGATCAAATCAGCTCTGTGTTCGGGTTCCTATTCCGAAAGTCAGCCTGCGGTAATATAATAGTCAAGGATAGCCCGGGGATCTGAAGCAGAATGAGGAATAAGCGCAGACGGCATTCATTCCCGCTCCTTGCATTAGCTGTTCTGCTGCTTACCTTGGTTGCAGGTTGCAGGGGCCCAGCATCTTCGTCAGACGAATGTCTGGTAATCAACGCATTAGCTACTGATGAACTTCTATGTCATCAGGGGGAAATCAGAATAGTTGAAGGCACCGTAGTCGGAGGCTACTACGCCGAGAGTCTTGAGGGACAGCCAACTTTCTTGGATTTCCATGACACAAGTGAGGGATATTTGAAAGCCATTATTTGGGGAGGTAACAGAGACAAGTTCCCGCCCAATCCTGAAACCCATTATCTAGATGAAAAGGTGAGAGTTAAAGGCCTGATTGAAACTTACAAGGGGATGCCGGAAATCGTCCTGCGTGAGCCATCACAAATCTGGATTGTGGAATACAAAAATGCATTTGTTACCCGTGTCGTCGACGGCGACACCATGGAGATTGAAGATGGTCAGCATGTGCGCTATATTGGCATTGATGGGCCAGAGAGGGAAGAACCCTGCTATCGGGAGGCACTCCGGGCTAATGGTAACTTGGTCGTGGGCAAAAAGGTTCGGCTGGAAAAAGATGTTGAAGATAAAGATAAATATGGACGCTTGCTCAGATATGTATGGGTAGATGATACAATGGTTAATGCCGAACTTGTCATGCAGGGCTATGCTTATTCTTATTCCTATGCCTCCAACCTCAGATATCAAGAATGTTTCCTCCGATTGGAAAAGGAAGCGCGAGAGCAAAGACGCGGCTTGTGGAACAGTTGCCTATAGTGAGCAAAATGGTAAAATGCAAGGATGAAACAGCAATCTTTGTGTTCTCTGTCGACAATACCCTTCGACACGGTATGGATTCGAATGCACTGATTAGTTGAACCCAAAGTCTTGCAATTCGGACGTTGGGCGAAACTGCGGCAGAGGCGTAGCATGAGTACAGCAATTTGGGAGTGAAGGCCAAGACGTAGCATGAGCAGGCGAAAACTACTTCTAATCAATCCTGTCAGTCCCCACCGCGCCGGGTTAACC
>CAYVSN010000066.1:0-6369 GCA_964453875.1 uncultured Dehalococcoidales bacterium | reverse complement strand
AAGTGCTGCCCTTAATCAGAAGGCCTGCGTTGCCATATTCAGTCTGGAGATGTCCCGAGAGGCGGTGGCTCAGCGGCTTTTGGCTAGCGAGTCGGGAGTGAACTCTAGGCTTGTTCGTCTGGGACGCTTTAATGAGCGAGATGAAGTAAGAATCATGGAAGCCAGTGGCATCTTGTCTGAAGCGCCGATTTATATCGATGACTCACCGCAACTTCGAGTTTTGGATATAAGAAGCAAGGCAAGGCGTCTTCACCTTGAGCGTGGCCTTGACTTGATAATTATTGATTATCTACAGCTAATACAGGGTGATGGGAGGAACGAAACTAGAGTCCAAGAAATGAGCAATATAACTCGTTCCCTGAAGATGTTAGCCAGGGAACTGGATGTGCCTACGCTGGCTGTGTCTCAACTCAGTCGAGGTGTGGAATGGAGAGCTTCGCACGTGCCTCAACTCGCTGACCTACGCGAAAGTGGCAGCATTGAGCAAGATGCCGATGTTGTTCTATTTATCTACAGAGATGACATGTATCACACCCCGGAGGAGTGGAGTAAGCTGCATGACATAGAGAATGAACCTTATCCACGTGCAATCGCAGATATTATCATAGCCAAGCACCGCAATGGTCCTTTAGGGCAAGTTAAGCTAAGATTCTTAAGCAAGACTGCCAAATTTGATAATTTGGAGACTGAGCTAGTTTCCACTCCTGAGGAATAAAGCATGACACATAGGCGCCTCTCCGGTTTCCGGGAGCCCGATGTCTTCCTTACCCATATTGTGTCTCAAATCCAAGATGTAGCCGAACTTAAAGTAGTACTATCTGTATTCTGTTTACTCTATCATAAGCAAGGATATCCACGCTTCGTCACTTATGGTGAATTGCTGTCCAACAGCCCTTTAGTGACAGAGATGGGTGAAGAAGCACTGCGTGGGGCTTTAGAGTCGGCTGTGGAGCGTGGAGCTATTTCACACTTTACTTTAGATTCAGGTGGCAGTACGGAAGATGCTTACTTTGCCAACACTGAATCTGACAAGGAGGCTATTAGGAGAGTTGGGCTGGGGAAACTCCCCGTTGGGGAGCCGATGCCCAGGAAAAGAGCTACGTCACCTAACATTTTTTCTCTTTATGAAGAGAACATAGGAATGCTTACACCGATGATTGCCGAAGAACTCGGAGAAGCAGAAAAACTTTATCCTAGTCAATGGATCCAAGACGCATTTGGAGAAGCTGTTGCGCTAAATAAGCGTAATTGGAGATATATCGCCCGTATCCTTGAACGCTGGGCTATTGAAGGTAAAGACAGTGGAAAGAATAGACAGAGTGATAAAAAGGGTGGTCCCAACAAATACATCGGGGGCAAGTATGGCCACCTGGTCAAAAGATAGTCAAGACGAGGAACAAGTTTGCCCTATTTGCAATGGGGCTGGTTTTGTTCATCCTCTTCTATCTTCAGGGCAACCTGATTTCAGCGAGGCAGTGCCCTGTCAGTGCGTTACAAGACGCCTAAGAAAAGAAAAGTTGGGGTACCTCGAGAAATACAGCAACATTGGCCCCCTATCCCAGCTTACCTTTGATAATCTATCTCCAGAGGGGAAAAAGAGAGATGCTGCCTTGCAAGAGCGTTTTATTGACGTTTATGAGGAGGCCAAAGCATTTGCCGATAAACCTGAAGGATGGCTGGTCTTTCTTGGTTCCAGCGGCTGTGGCAAGACCCATTTAACCTGTGCTATTGTCAATCACCGCTTGAGTTTGGGACAGTCCGCGTTTTACATAGGAGTCGCCGATCTTTTAGACCATCTCCGCTCTGCCTTCAGCCCCACAAACGATATTACCTATGATGAGCTCTTTGAGCAGGTGAAGAACACGCCTTTGCTGGCACTAGACGATCTTCAGGAGGAGGCCTCTACCTCCTGGGCTAAAGAGAAACTGGAACAGCTTCTTAATCATCGTTTCAATGCTAAACTAGCCACCATAATCACTACGGATGTGCCATTGGAAAAACTTAATGATCGCTTGCGTAGCCGCCTCAGTGAGTCTGATTTTTGCCAAGTCTACGTGATAGAGCGATCCTTACCGCCTGCCTTGGAAGGCTTAGATAGTCTACAACTGGAGCTACTACGGAGCATGACCTTCGACAATTTTGATCACAAACGGCTAAACCTATCACTGGAGCAACGTCAGAACCTGAAACAAGCATGCCACTTGGCTATTGATTTCGCTCATTCCCCTGACGGCTGGCTAGTATTCCAGGGGGTTAATGGTTGTGGCAAGACTCACTTAGCAGCGGCTATTGCCAACCATCTGTCGGAACAAGGCAAGCCGGTTTTCTTTGTAGTTGTCCCTGACTTGCTTGACCATTTGCGTTCCAGCTTCAGCCCTGATAGCAAGATTTCCTACGACGAGTTTCTTGAAAAGACAAAGAAGAGCCCGGTGCTGATACTTGATGATTTTGGTGAGCAATCAGCCACTCCTTGGGCACAGGAGAAACTCTATCAGCTCATTAACTACCGCTATAATGCCCGACTACCCACGGTAATTACCACAAGTTTCTCCTTAGATGAAATCGAGACTCGCATTAGCTCCCGGATGGTAGACCCAAGATTAAGCTTGGTGTTCAACATCATTGCTCCTGACTATCGTGGCGATGTGAGATCCACTCGGCGGGCTAAACGCTACTAATTGATGTTAGCTAACATTGCATTGATTGTAAGCGGGTACCTTTTTGGCTCTCTTCCCTTTGCAGCTACCCTAGCCCGAAGAGCTGGTTTAGACTTGTCCCAGGAGCGAGATGCGCACATTGCTTTGTATCACAAAGTAAGCAAAGTGCAAGCTGCACTTGCGATTTTGGTTGATATCACTAAAGGGTGCATTCCCCTGCTTATTGGTTTTGGCTTTGGTCTCTCCACCGGCGTTGTCACGTTTTCTGGAGTAGCTGCTGTGGCAGGGCAAATGTGGCCTCCTTCTCGCAATTGGCCTGGGGAGAAAGGAAATAGCACCGGTGCAGGCGTAATAATTACCTTAGCTGTGATATACGATGCATACCTTATTCTGCTTTCTCTCATAGCATTCACCATAGGCGCTGCCTTGAGGTATTATAGCCTTGCATCTGCACAAGAGAAGTTTCATAAGCCTACTCACCCTTTGGCTCTGGCTCTACCGATAGGTATGTTTGTGGGCTTCGCTGTGGCTCCTATGGCTTCTTGGTGCTCTGGACAGCCAGAGAGCATAACTTTGGGGCTTCTTGCCTTGTTCATTATTATTGTAGTGCGGCGGGTAACCTGCAATCTCAAGGGTGATGTTGAGGGAGGCGGTAACGTTGTAAGGATACTGGCCAACCGTTTTCTTTTTGACCAGCCATCTATAGATGGAGGGGCGAAATAGCTATTGCCTGTTTCTGAGTCGCCGGAAAATAAAGTATCCCAGAGTAGCAGCCACCGCAACTGTTACTGTCATCCAAATAAGAACTACAGCAGGCTGAGTCTCAGGGTTAAGAGAACTTGATACCTTGCCACCCAAAGCCCCGAAGGCCAGGAAAATCGCTTCCCAAACCAGCACCTGTATGGCCACAGCAGCAAGAAGCTTCTTATAGGGAATCCCTGACACGCCACAGACAATAGTGCTGACCACAGTAAACCCCGGCACAAACCGCGCGGTAATTATGGTAGGCACGGCAAACGACTCCAGCCTCTGCCTCACCCGATGAAGGCGTTCCCTGGTAATCCGAATACGCCTGCCAAATTTGTCTATACCCCTGTCTCCCAGAGCGGATGAAAGCCAGTAAGCAGATGTAGAGCCACATAAACGCCCTGCACACGCTATGGCCAGGAACGGTATGGCAGCAACGATAAATGCACCCTGAGCAATTTGAAAGCCAGTGAAGACTAATAGACTTTCCAGAATGGGGCACGTTCCCGGCAGCCCCATTTCGCCAAGCAGCGCCACCAAAAAGATGATGGCAAGCCACAACAGACTGCCTGTTGTGGCTATAACGAGAAATTGCCATATGTTATCCCACATAGCTGGCTTCAATTATATCTTGAATCCTGGCTCTCGACTAGGCTATGATAGCCTGAATTGGTAAGAATAAGTGAAGAAGATAGTCCTTATTAATATCACCGGCGGGCCGATAATCGAAGAAGGTGGTCTTGGTTTCACCGAAGGTGGACTAGTACATGCGCTATTCGCTTTAGCGAACTTGGCTTCCGAGTACGACATTAAGATCATATGCCCTAACCTCCCGGGAAATAAGCAGAAGCGGATAATCAATTACAGAGGAGTGACAATTATATGCTTGGATAGCTCCAGGTGGATAAGGTGGATGGGTACTGGCAGCCTATCTTTCATTAAAGAAGCCTATAAGTCTATAAGGGAGGAAAAGCCCGATATCCTGATAGGCAATGGCGTCTTAGTGTCGTTTCTCCTCAGATTTGTTCCTGAAGGCGCTTTCAAATTGGGAATCATCCATCATTTGTATCACGCATGGAGCGCAAGCGGCTCGTCTAAACACATAGTCCGGGGGGTTGGAGTACTTGAGAGACTGGTACTTCGTCTAACTAGACTAGACAGAATTGGGGTGGTTAACCCCATGACAAGAAACATTCTGGTGAAAAGAGGTTTTTCCAAAGACAGTATTGTAGTTGTGGGCAATGGTGTTAATATCGATGATTATTCGTTCTGCGAAGACAAGCATCCGCACAGTCTAATCTATGTTGGTAGACTGACCGAACTCAAAAGGGTGAGTTCGCTTATTGAAATTGTCTCTATCGTAAAGAAGGAGATTCCAGACATAATATTGCACATCGTTGGCGATGGGCCCAAACGTGGAGAGGTGAACAGAAAAATCGAAGCATTGGGTGTATCAGATAATGTTGCAATGCATGGCTATGTATCTGAGGAAGAGAAAATCGGGCTGTTGGCAAGCTCCGCTATATATCTGTCTAACTCCTGCTTCGAAGGGTTTGGAATTCCTCTGGTCGAAGCCATGGCTACCGGAACTGTGCCTGTAGTCAGCGCCCTTGATGCCCACAGGTTCATTTTTCAGGGCGAGGATGTTGGCTATCTGGTCAACTGCCATGAAGACATGGCGGCAACGGTTATTGATTTGTTAGCCAATGAGAGTAGGCGCCTGCAGTTAGCCCGAAACGGCCGCAAGCTTGTGGAGGAGAAATGGACTTGGGCAAGAGTGGGCGAAAAATATAGAGAGCTTATCCAGGCACTGTAGATCCTTATCCCTACGCGTATTCTTGACAGATCAATTTCCTTGGGCTGGCCTCAGCCTAGTTGTCCGTTGTTCATCCAGGCGTTCAATGACGAGTGCACAGCCCTTGATAAAGGATAGGCGCTAGTCGTTGGAGATCCTGACTTAAGGGATTGTTGTAGGAGTTGTCTAGGTCAAATGATAATGGGGTGATAGAAATCTTATTTTGCCGCAGTGCCCAAATATCACTGCCGGGATGTTGATTGCCTGATCCTGTGTCTCGCATAATCCGATAATGCGTCTCTTCAACCTGCTGAACAGCATCAGAATAGCCTTGCTTACTGAGCTTGGTAATTTCTATTCCTCCAATTCTCTCTAGAGGCAGATTAGGTAAGTTCACATTTAGTAGGGTTCCCCTTGGTAAGACTCCCTCCTTGACTTTCTCAGCTAGCAAAGCTGCTATCTTGGCTGCAGCCTCAAAGCTCAAATCTTCATAGCCATTCACCGAGATAGCTAGGGATGAAATGCCATGTAAGTAGCCTTGCATAGCAGCTCCTACAGTGCCAGAGACGAAGATGTCGTAACCAAGGTTGGGCCCTCGGTTGACGCCTGATATGACTAAATCCACCTTGTCTGGAAATAGAAACCTAACTGCTATGATAATGCAGTCGGCGGGTGTGCCTTCTGCTGAATAGGCGTCTACTCCTCTTAGCTGCGAATTCACCTTGGCCACTCTAACAGGGTGACGCAAGGTGATACAGGATCCTACACCACTCTGCTCCTCGCGGGGAGCTATTATTGTCACCCTCCCAACCTTTTGAAGCGCGCTAGCTGCCGCCCAGAGGCCTGGAGCGCCAATGCCGTCATCGTTACAAACCAATATTTCCATCTCTAGACATTGTGCTTCTAGCGCCGAGCTATGTCAAGGATTCAGCTACAGTATAACGTGTACCAGAGCATCTTGTTTCCGCTAGGATAGCTACACATGATTAGGCGACATTGACATTGGAGGCGCTTCCTGATATAGTTCCTGTCCACTGAGGCCCTGTGGTGTAGCGGATTAACATGCCACCCTGTCACGGTGGAGATCAGGGGTTCGAATCCCCTCAGGGTCGCTCGTGCTACTTTCCCTGTGACACTTTTCCTGTAGAAGCTCCTCTTCATCTCGCCATC
>CAYVSN010000065.1:0-6376 GCA_964453875.1 uncultured Dehalococcoidales bacterium | reverse complement strand
CAGCTATGGGGTCGCCCACAGCAACAAAAGTCAACGCCACAACAGCGATGGACTTGTCACAAAAGATAAAAACGATGACGGCCGCCATAGCAAAGTAAGCAGTCCCGGTAAGCGTTGAAGCCTCTTTCTCCCGAAGGAGGGGGTGAAACCAGGTCAAGAATCGACGATTCACCTGCGGGAATCTGAGCCTGGTAACCTCAAGAATAAGAAAGGCTACAGTGGCGGAAATGAGTGCTGGCAAAAATATGTTTTCCGGCACTAGTAGACCAGCCGTAGCGAGAGATAGACCACCAAAGATATGCCACAGCCGCCTCGGCAATTCCTTCATTTTTGAACCGAAATTCTACACTTGTTTAAGCAAAACTGAGGCTAAGGTACCCACTTAAGAACAAATTGTCAAAGACCGGTAGGTGGCTAAGAGCCCCTGTAGCAACACTGGTTGCTAGTTACCTCCTTGTTGCCAGTTGCGCCAGAACAGAGAGGGCTAGACAGCCTGATTAACCACATGCTGTCGCTGGCAGAAGCATTTGCCATCGGATTCATGGAGTCAAACCCTGGTCTTTGTGTAGAAACCAGCCCCGTTGGTTGAGAGGCTGCCATCCAGCAATGCCCCGCAGCTACCGGGAAATGGCCACGCCTCGGGCACAGCGAGAAGCTAGGTTAGCTGTAGCTGCCGGCAAATGGAGAACAATAGGGCAGCTCCTGGAATCACCGCTTCTCAGCAGCACCTGGTATTCAACCAGCCCAGCTCTTTGCCTAAGTCAATCTCTGAAAATGCCGCGTTCGCGCTCAAGGTCTTGGTCCAGAATCACAAACCGAGACCGGAGGAAATCATGCCTGTAAGGCTCAGCGCACCCGCTTGGTGGCACAAGCTTCTACTGCTGGATGCGCCAGACGGCCCTTGACCCTCAGCCAGTGTCAGAATTCAGGACCTGAGTGCTTCTGAGTATCGGACATCCCCAGTTGGCCTTCCGCGCCTTGGCATCTTGGCGGCAAAAAGCCCTATAAGCGCTTAGCTACTTGAACCTCCTCACCTCGAAGCGGCAGAGATCAATCGGTTCATTAGGCCCTATTCCTGCCTTGAGTCGGCAAATGGCAATTTGTTCCTCAACGCTATCCACACCTTCCAGGTCGGGCAAGAGAAGTCCTCTTCTAAATCCACTCTCCACAATCACTCCATACTTCTTAGCGTCGAGTTCACTCGTGTCCTTGACAGGTTCCGGCGCAGTAAGAATATCCACCTTATATTCTAGGTCATCAAGTTCAGCCTCAGTCACTGGCGGGAAACGGGGATCCCTGGTGGACGAACTAATGGCATTGGCTATGATCTCCTCAGCTACATTGGCTTGAGCAGGCTCGAAGGTGCCTATGCAACCTCTGAGTTCACCGTGTTCATGGATGGAAACGAAAACGCCGGCTCGCTCGCTCATCTCAGGCGTTAGCTCTCCAGGCTGAGGTTTTTTCCCCTCACGAACGTAGCTTTCCACTGTTTTTTTTGCCAGCTTCGCTATGGGATGAAGTTCTTCCTCCACAGATGGCCCCGGAATCGCTTTCAACCTCGTCCTGAAATTAAGCTCAGCACCACAAAACTTACATTTTGAGTCATCCAGCCCTATCACCTCGGTATCATAGCCAATCCTGCGGACATTCAAATTCCCGCAAGAATAGCAAACAGTGTTTTCATTCTCATTCCCAGGAACATTGCCAAGGTAGACAAACTTCAGCCCGACTTCCTTTCCTATCCTGCAAGCCCTTTCCAAAGTGGATACTGGAGTAGGTGGCAGATGAGTCAAATTATGCATGGGGTGAAATCGAGTCACATGCCACGGAGTCAGTTCCCCCAGACTGTCCCGAATCCAGGTAGCAATGCCCTTAAGCTGTTCTTCGTCGTCATTCATCGTCGGGATGACATTTGTTACTACCTCAACGTGCATATCCCATTTGTCCTTGGCACGCTTGGCCACATCCAGAATACCCTGCCAGTGAAATATCTTGGCCAGTTGACGATAGAAACCATCAGTAAATCCCTTCACATCAACTCTCCAGGCGTCGAGGTAGGGACCTATGGTATCCAGTGCCTCTGGGGTGGCATAGCCGTTGGTAACATAAACAGTATATAGACCATTCTGCTTAGCTAGCTTGGCTGAATCTAAGGTGTACTCAAACCATATTGTAGGCTCATTATAGGTCCAGGCAATACCACTGCAATCATATCTCCTGGCCAGCTCAATCTCTTGCTGGGGAGATAGATACTGCGAAGTAGTTGGAATATCGACGCAAGAGATCTCCCAGTTTTGACAGTCCTTGCAGTGAAAGTTACAACCCCATGTGCCCAGAGACAATACGCGCGTGGCAGGGAAGAAATGAAATAACGGCTTCTTCTCAATGGGATCGGCTGCTACTGACGATACCTCACCATAATTCATACTATATAACTTGCCATCACGATTAATGTACATGCGGCAGACACCCATGTTACCTGGATTAATTAGGCATCGCCACTGGCAAACATGGCACCTTACCCTATCACCAGAGAGCTTCTCACCAAGGATTGCTTCCTTTTCCATAACGCCCCGAGTAATTATAGCATTATGATTTGCTTGCCCATAATCAATTTCCACAGGCACTATTTCTAGAGTAGAATATGGCAAACGAGAATGGTTGTCATTGGGGTAACTGGTACTATAGGTAGCGGCAAAAGCACAGTATGTCAAATTCTGGCCAAGCTTGGCGCCGCCATCATAGATGCCGACAAAGTGGCACAGGAGACTTACAAGCCATACGGAGAGGCCTGGCAAGAACTAGTCAATGCCTTTGGCAAAGACATACTAAGCTCTGGTCAGGAAATCGATCGCCAAAAACTGGGTCAAATTGTCTTTTCCAATCCCACAGCCTTAACTAGACTCAACCATATAGTTCACCCCAAGGCATACAGTATGGCGAAGGAAAGAATCGAAACCTATCGCCGACAGGGCCTTAGAGCCGTCGCTTTGGAAGCGGCTCTGCTCATTGAAGCCAAATGGACACGCCTAGTAGACCAGGTCTGGCTTGTGGTAGCCTCAGAGGCGGAAGTAATTCATAGGCTGAAAGAAGGCAAAGCAACCAACCAATCTGAAGTCCTCGCACGCCTTAAATCACAAATGCAGGCAGAAGAGAAAATGAAATACGCCGATGAGGTGATTAACAACGATGGCGATTTGAACCAGCTCCAAGCTGAAGTAACCGAGCTTTGGAACAAGCTTCACACAAGTCCAAGAATCAGCGATTGAAATGGGCTCTTAGCTGCGAAAACCTGCTGTTTGCACCGGTGCTGAAAGATGTGGAATAGATCGCCCGAGAGGTCAAAATGGTAGGAAGATACAAAAGGGGGGGCCTTCCCCCATCACCATGCGCCAGTGCTGCAGCGCCCTCCTTTCTTTGCGCTGGTAGAACTCGCCTCACACGGCGCAAGCATAGGTCCACTACTTCACCTGCCTCCTTGCCTCTCATCCTCCCCACTCCACCTGATTCTATACCGTCAATCTCTTCTGTCCGTTCTTGCGCATATCACCATCTCCCTTCATCGGCGGGATGAGGAGCCTACTTGATAGAAGTGCCGTTATTGTGCTTACAATTGTACTATGAAGGAGAAGTCAGACGAACTTAGAGAACTCTTGAGACAAACGTCTTCTGCTCTTGTAGCCTTCTCCGGAGGGGTGGATAGCACCTTTTTACTCAAGATGGCTCAAGAAAGCCTGGGAGAGAAAGTTGTGGCTGCCACAGCAACCTCACCTATTCATCCACCCTGGCAAACAGAAGAGGCGCGAAAAATCGGATCCGGGCTAAAAGTAAACCATGTTTTTGTTCGCACTAAGGAATTGGACGATGAAGAATTCTCCTCCAACCCTCCCCAAAGGTGCTATTTCTGCAAAAGGAGTCTATTCTCTAAACTTGAGGAAATCGCCGGGCGATATACGCTCAGTTGCATTCTCGATGGGTCTACCTCAGATGACCTTCACGACTTCCGTCCTGGAGCGAAAGCTGCTGCAGAATGTGGCGTGCGGAGTCCTCTCAGAGATATTGGCTTTTCCAAGGTAGAAATTCGGCAAGCCTCGAAAGACTTAGGACTTCCCTCCTGGAATAAGCCCTCTTCATCTTGCCTGGCCACTAGAATTCCCTATGGAAGCAAAATCACTCTGGAAAAACTCCGGAGAATTGAGCAAGGTGAGAGCTTTTTGAGAGATTTAGGAGTGGGGCAGGTTAGGTTGCGCGACCATGGCGATATCGCTCGAATAGAGGTGCAAAGAGAGGATATGCCTCTGTTTCTGGACAGAGAATTGCACGTTAAGCTCATCGAAAGATTAAGGGCTTTGGGTTACCACTATGTAACCCTAGATTTGGAAGGTTACCGCACTGGAAGCATGAACATTTTGGGCCATAGAGGAGAGACATAGATAAAGAGAATCTTAGAAGGCTTCTGGAGGAAGTAAGGGGAGGAAAGCTCTCCCCTGAACAAGCCCTGGGTAGGCTTGAAACTCTGCCCTACTTAGATCTTGGTTTTGCTAAGATCGATACCCACCGTAGCTTACGCCGAGGCTTTCCTGAAGCGATTTTTTGCCAGGGGAAGAGCTCAGAACAAATTGAAGAAATCGTAAGGAAGATGCGGGAAAACACTGATGGATTTATGGCCTTAAGGGCAAGCGAAGAAATCTATCAGCGAGTGAAAGAAATAGCTCCTGAAGCTGTTTACCATCCCTTGGCTCGGGCAATAGTAATTCCAAAGGAAGAGCGAGAAGACGAAGGTAGCTCGTTTATCTTTGTGATAACTGCCGGAACTGCAGATGTTCCTGTCGCTGAGGAAGCTGCAGTTACTGCCGAATTCATGAGAAACAAAGTGAAACGGCTTTATGACGTGGGTGTTGCCGGGGTACATCGCCTCTTAGATCATCTGACTGAATTAAGAGAAGCAAATGTTCTAGTTGTGGTGGCGGGAATGGAAGGGGCGCTTCCCAGTTTGGTGGGTGGGCTTGTTGAGCGTCCCGTGATCGCTGTCCCTACTAGTGTAGGATATGGAGCTAGTTTCAAAGGACTTTCTGCTCTCCTTGCCGCGCTCAATAGCTGTGTGCCAGGCGTGGCCGTGGTGAACATTGATAATGGATTCGGAGCAGGATATCTAGCGGGCTTAATTAATCAAATGGCAAAGGTGGAGAGGTGAGTTTGAACATTGCATATTTTGATTGTTTCTCCGGCATTAGCGGCGATATGATGCTGGGTGCCCTTTTGGATTTGGGCTGGGAAGCATCAGAACTCCGAAAGGAGGCAGAAAAACTGAGGCTGAGTGGTTGGGAGCTGGAGGTCGAAAAAGTGTCAAAGCGAGGGATTACCGGGACTCAGGTGAGAATAAGAGACGAAGAGAATAAGCCCCGGAGCTTTGAGAAACTCCTCGAGACAATAGAGAAAAGCGACTTAGAAAACAAAGTCAAAGAGAAAAGCCAGAGCATTCTTACCCGAATAGGAGAAGCTGAGTCCGGAATCCACGGGATCCCGCTTTCTGAAACCCACCTCCACGAACTGGGAGGAGTGGATACCCTTATTGACGTTGTGGGAACCGTTAGCGGAATGGAGAGACTAGGCATAGAGAAAATCTATGCCTCCAAGGTTCATGTTGGCAAAGGCTTTATTGAATGCGCTCATGCCATTCTACCTCTTCCTGCCCCTGCCACGCTGGAACTCCTTAAAGATGTCCCTATCTACGGTGGTGATGTAGAAGGTGAACTTACTACCCCTACCGGAGCAGCCATCATCTCTAGCTTGGCAAGTGGTTTTGGGAGAATCCCTTCGATGGTGATCAAAAGAATAGGCTACGGTGCCGGACAAAGAGATTTTCCTTTCCCCAATCTGTTGAGGGTTTTCTTGGGAACCGCGGAAGAGATTTCTGGAGACGCTTACGTAGAGAATGCGGCTATGGTGATCGAGGCCAACATTGATGACATGAATCCAGAAATCTATCCCTATTTGATGGAGAAACTCCTTGAAGCTGGAGCCAAAGATGTCTACTTCATCCCAATGCATATGAAGAAAAATCGGCCCGGAATCCTTCTAGGAGCAATCGCTGAGGAAGAATTCCAAAAAGTGGTGGATGTTATCTTTCGAGAGACTACTACGCTTGGGGTGAGAATTCATGAGGTGTGGAGGAAAAAACTTGCTCGCGAGGAAATTTGGCTTCAGACCAGGTATGGAAGGGTTAGAGCAAAACTGGGCATTCTGCAGGGAAAGGTAGTAAACATAAGCCCAGAATATGAAAGTTGTAGAGAACTCTCTCAGAAATCGGGAGTCCCTCTTAAGGATATTTACCAAGAAATCCAGCTAGCCGCTCTCAAAGCAAAAGAATCAACCA
>CAYVSN010000064.1:0-6377 GCA_964453875.1 uncultured Dehalococcoidales bacterium | reverse complement strand
AGGATATTTGTCCGCCAAACGGAATCCTCCATATGGTAACGCCCATAGCGGTTCGTAATTTACACCTATGTCCACAGGAAATTCTGCAGCTTCTCCTCTTTCTGCCGTACAGTAGAAGACGGGCACAGTGCTGGCAACCAAGCTAGCGAAAGTCCCGTACCCAGAGGCCTTGCCACCGTGAAGTGCTGTCTCCAGTACCCAGGATGCGCGATGACAAGTGTCAAAAAGTTCGTCTTCGATGAGTTTACAAACAGGTTGCCTCTTCCATTGGTCGATCACGTGCGCGTTGAGGAGTTTGTTATGCTGGAGAACTGCACCTACAAGAGCTGTAGAGAAAGCGCCAGACCAATTGCACCCCATTACTGGGCGTAACTCGTGCAGTGTTCGAATTATGAAGGACTGTTTCTTGAGACCAAGCCTGTCAATGATTGACCCTAACTTGTGGACAATGCTTGGCGCTTTTCGAAATTCCTCGTCATAGATGAATGAAGCTAGCTCAAATTTGTCCTGGAGCAGGTTGTACATTATATGGTCTCCCTCTCGCTCGCCAAGGACTATTCCCCGCGGCCGCGGACTATGTCTTAGAGGTTCAATGCCAACATAGACACGCAACGGGATATGTTGCCAGAGACTTATTCCACCATGTAACACAGCATGTTCGCCAGCCCAGAAGAACGCTCCAGGGCAACTTACCACACAGCAACTCCTAGAGAAGAGATCGTTATAGGCATCTTTGTGCCTATCATAGATTGCGCTTGAATTCATCGCGATATTAAGATGTCTAATTCTTTGTTCGAGCTTCATGACTCGTCTCCTCCTTTGTCGCTTCCACAACCATGATGATGACTGGAAAATGAACCGTAGAGCATCCTTGCTTCAAAGCTACAGAAAAAGCTTTCTCTAGGCTTGGATTCTCTCTTAAGCGCTCTCGAACCAGATTTGAGAGATATGCGTGCCGTCTTCTCGTAATCTGTTCTTCTTTCACCCGGTCGGTCGACTTTGCGATGCTTTCGTATTCGGCTTCATACTTAACTTTGGACAGTATAGAGGATTCTAACGGAGGCCCTAAGGTCTTGCAACTATGGACTTCAGCATAGAAGAATACATGGTCTTCCCTCGTAGCACGCATGTCCACAATTTGCAGCTTAGCGCTAGGTTTCAGTGTTTTGTGGATCTCTTTGACTAGGCCTCTTTCATCGCTAACGCCATGCGACGCATATCGTATGACAGGCACACCATATAGACTGTCGGAAAACGGAGAGTGATGGTCTGCCTGCCGAAGCGAAATAGCACTGCCTCCAGGAATGTTCCCACGCTCAATACCATGCAACAGCATGTCACGATTGCCATCCACATATACAACGTCTGCCCCTACGGCACGCGAATGCTTTGACGAGTCACCTTGCCCATATCCTAAATCGATGGCCTTCAATCCAGTCTCTATTCGAAGAGACTCCGAGATCAAGAGCGCGAGAGCCGGCTCGCTATAGGTTCTGATGTATTCACCATACCGGGAGGCTCTTCTTGTATGTGTTTCCACTGCGCTACGGAAATTCATCTGGGTTGCCCCCATTCTTAGGATCACTCGCAATGAGAGAATTCCTGCCTTTTCCTCAATTTGCCTTTCCTCTGCCTGGTTCTTTTCATAGTATCGTGTGGCGAACTGAGCTGGCGTCGGATAGCCAACGGAGCCATGTGGTCGGCAGTTATTGTACCCCCTGTCTTCAGTTCTCCACAATAGCCCCTGCCTCTTGGCCATTTCTCAAGACTTCGCGGTTCAGGCACTCATCCCTTGGCCTGTGGATGAAACTCTCAATGCAGCCGTTCTCCTAGGGGCTTCCACATTTGATGAATAAGCTCTGGCACCCGGATTCTTCCAGCCACTGGCAAACCGCCCTGGCTACAAACTCAGGCCCATTGTCACTGCGCAGGTACTTAGGCACACCATGAGTCAGGAATAGCCACTCGAACACTTCCACCTTGGGGTACTCTCCCCTGTTTACTATTTCAGCCACTGGAGCTACTCTGCATCTCCTGGGCCGTCTCAGCGGCAGAGTTAACCCTTCGGCTTTCCAGATACGGTGTACCCGCTTCCAGTTCACTTTCCAGCCCTCTCGCCTGAGTGACACGCCAATCCGGCGGTACCCATACCGGTCCCCGGTGCTGCTTCCCTGCCTCGACGGGAGCTTGTCCAAACCCTGTGACTGTCCATTGACCTTGGACCATAGATTGTGCCCTTTTTTGGTTAACGCTTTACAAAGACGGTCTATTTCTATTCTATTGAAATAAGCCACTCGCACGAGACGTTTTCAGGAATGCCTTCTGGCCTGATTTCAGGTGGCACAAAAATTCGTTGAATCTTGACGTTCTGGTTGACTGCCTCAAAGAACCCCTTCCGAAATAGCAAGCCTGTAAGCATGCAATCATAATACTCCGTCCCCCATCTTTTCGCTGCTCTCTGAAGTGAACATTCAATTGTACGCATTCTAAAACCTCTTTCCGTTAGCTTTGTTACTTCAATATTCTCGAAAACAGCCCAATGAGAATGCTTAAGAAGCTGAATCAGAGTGTCAACTCCCCCTCCTGAAATCTTCAAGGCTTTGCACAGTCTTTTGGCTTCATATGAGCCAGACTCCTGGTAAAGTGTGGGGAATTCCTCCCCTTCAAGCTCTTCAGGATACCTTGTTCTTACCCGCTCTTCGAATCTAATCAACATATAGTTAAGGCTATACAACAGCTCTGTCATGAGATCGTAAACGGCGCCTTTGCTAAGTCCCTCAATTTCTAACATCTTTCTCTCCTAAAAGGCTGATTGGGGGTAAACGTTATTACTGGTTTACGTGCACTGGGAAGGGTTGGGCACCCCAAAGAGTTCACAGTGTTCACGATATTCTCGTGTACCAATTAGCCTTTGCATAATGCACACGGAAAAGTATACCAGAAATGGTCTACTTTCACCGAGTCAGGGGCTGACTTACTATGCACTTCAGCGCATTGTGTTGTGAGATTGGCAGTCAGCGACAATGTCTCTCCATTGGCTAGCCAACAGAGTGCTGGCACTCGACTGGGTGGGTTATCGAGTGCTTCTGACTGGCTTCAGATTGGAGAATATGGAGCCTGCCTTAGACTCCCCTTGTCGCCCTTTGGGCAAACTGGTAGACTACGAGTCACGATTGTTCATACGCTAGCTAAAGACTACCATCTCCGAATCGTTGGGGAATCCTGGTCTCTGCCACAGAAGCTGCATTGTTGAAGGCGGAAAACAGTTTGAAACAAAGGCCGAGGTTCTTCTACGGTTGGATCGTTGTAGCTGTAGCTTTCATCATCATGGCGGTCGGCTATGCTCTCAGGAATTCCTTCTCTGTCTTCTATCCTGCCATCGTCGAGTGGTTTGCTTGGGGGCGAGGCGACACCGCGTTGATGTTTTCTGTCCAAATGTTGGTCTACGGGTTGATGTCGCCTGTGGCAGGCAGACTGGTAGATAGACTTGAGCCAAGACTGGTTCTTTCGGTGGGGGCTTTCATTATGGGAGGAGGTATGGCGCTGTGTAGCTTGGCCACGGCTCAGTGGCAATTCTATCTCCTCTTCGGGGTAATGCTGGCGATTGGCCTAAGCATGGTAGGCATTACGCCTCTTGGCGTCATAGTCTCGAACTGGTTCGTTAGGAAGCGAGGCTTGGTTTTTGGTATCCTGGCTGCCGGCTTCGGCGTTAGCCTGATGTCGGCTCCCATCGCCCAATCTCTAATTTCCAGCTTCGGCTGGCAGAATGCCTATGTCATCATAGGGCTTGTCTCCATTCCCCTTATTGTGCCGCTGTGTATCCTTTTCATACGTCGTAGCCCGCAGGAGAAGGGGCTTCTTCCTGATGGCGCGCTGCAGGCATCATCTGAGCCTCAAGCCCTGTACGAGCATTACGGAACAGCCAACTTCGACAGGAAATGGGCTGGTACTACCTGGACGCTTGGGCGTGCGCTCAAGACCTATCAATTCTGGTTTCTCTTTGTGATCTTCTTTTGTGCCATGGGTATCGGGGAGACAATAGCAATAACTCATCAGGTCTATTTCTTCAGGGATGTAGGTTACGAGCCTATGCAGGCTGCAACCATATACGGCGTATTTGGCGTCGCATTCGCAGTTGGGAACCTCTGCGGCTACTTTTCCGACCGCTTGGGGCGGGAAAAGGTCTTCATATCGGGTTGTTTGCTGAGCGCCGGGGCTGTGTCTTTGCTATTCTTGATAGCGGACACAAGTCAGCCCTGGATGCCTTTCCTATTCGCCGTCTGTCTGGGTTTTGGGTGGGGCGCTGCGGCACCGGCGCTTCTGGCCACAGTTGCTGACCTCTTTCAAGGGAGGAACTTTGGCTCCATCATGGGTTGTACAATCCTGGGCTTCTCCCTGGGTGGCGCCGTCGCGCCGTGGCTTGCCGGATTTCTCCACGACAGGACCGGTAACTACTTCGTGACTTTCCTGATGCTTTTAGGTTGCTTCGGAGCCTCCGTAGTGCTGATGTGGCTGATTGCCCCGCGCAAAATAAGGCCTGTTCCCCACTGGGGGGGACGCTAGATGCTCCTGTGTTCCGATTGCACAGAGCGGCCGGTCTCGGGGAGCTTCACAATTCCTATGTCGTGTAATTCTGCCTGAGATAGGTAGGGCGTTGGCTAATTCGGGTGGATCTTGAAAGAGGGGAAAGCTGCGCATAAGCGGGAGTAGGCGCATGTGCTTTGTCTGGACGAGGTAGCCTTCGAGGCGACAATGCCGCCATTTATGATGGTTCCCTTTCATTCGTGTCGGGTGTAGGATGCGCAGGGATGGCGAAGCGGGGTGAAATGTTCACGTTTGGCTCTTCCCTCGAGAGCACCGTAATCCCTGAGTCGCGCAACCGTCTCAGTTTCAGCACCACCCCTGAGATTGCTTCGCTTCGCTTGCAATGACAAGCGGGGGATCTGTGATGAGAAGCGGATCGCGTTGCGAAGGGCGTCAGCGACGCGGCAGTCTCGTTGCGCCTAGTTCCTGTGTAGAGCTCAATCACCCGCGAGGTGAGCCTTTTCAATCTAAACCCACCGACCAAGGAGACCGCTGGATGTGCGTTGACAGTCTCTGCAGGCAATAGTACGATGATAAATACGGCACTGCATCTGACGAAGGAAGGCGTGCCCATATTCTTAGCCGACGAAACGGGATAGAGACAAGGAGATGGCACTATGGATTGTAGACAATCACCTGATGAGATTCGCAAGGTTGCTACGGATTTCGACAATGCAATCGAAAGCAAGAACATAGAGCTAGCACTGTCCAGTTTTGCTGACGATTGTGAAATCGAGCTTCTTGGGGTAAAGCTGATTGGGAGACAGGGCGCAAGAAAGTGGCTCGACTGGCTATATGACAATCTGGCTGAAGTTAAGTTCGTGCCAGTCACTGTGATGGTCGAGGGGAGCACGTTTTTTGAGGAATTCATCCTAGAGGGGAAGCTCCATAACGGCGTAGAAGTCCGGTCAAAACAGGCAGAGGTCCTAATATATGAGAACCTTCGGGTCAAGAGTCTACGACTGTATTTTGATAGGTTGGATTTCGCCGATTTAGTGGCAAAGGGACCGATCAGCAGGGCAATTAGCCGGCGACTGGTCAGAACGTCGTTGAAAGGATTGGTGTGATGGGGCCAGCATTGCCACACGTCTGTCCAGATTGTTGCTTGCCGCCTGCCATCACACACTCCATTGCTACGATCATCTGTGAAGGCAGTGCCTGGGGCAAACACTTAGGCTGAAGGCTAGTTCAAAGGTTCTACCTATTGTCAGCTTAGCTCCACCCAAGTTGGTATATTTTGGCTATTGGACTATAATTTAGTGGGAGGGATCGCATAGTGGTTTAGTGCGGCCGCCTGCTAAGCGGTTATCCCGAGAAATCGGGATCGTGGGTTCGAATCCCACTCCCTCCGCCATAATCTCAGATTCTGCGCCTTTCCCCCAAGAGTCCCACGAGCAGTAGTTCGCAGAGCTAGCAGCGCTTCAACAATTACGTGGTCCAGGGATGCTGCGAGCCCAGATTTGTGGAGTCATCCCGTGACGTTTTCTTTGTCTCCCTTGGGTGTTAGTTTGGCCGGTCTCCGTTTTCCTAAATCACATAGTTCAAGTATAATGAGAAAAACTTCGGAGGTGACCAATGGTTCTTTCTTCGTTTAGCTTGATGGGTAGGGTGGCGATTGTGACTGGTGCTGGCCGAGGAATTGGTAAAGCTATAGCCTTGGGCTTTGCTGATGCTGGGGCCGATCTGGTGGTTGCCGCTCGCACTGCTGGTGATATTGAGGCCACCGCGGGTGAAATTGCTGGTAAAGGAAGGAAAGCTCTGGCTGTGCCCACTGATGTGCGTCAAAGCGATCA
>CAYVSN010000063.1:0-6402 GCA_964453875.1 uncultured Dehalococcoidales bacterium | reverse complement strand
AGGCCTTGGTGGTGCTCACTGCAGGGTGAGCTGGCCGGGCCCGCGACCCGAAGGTTCTTGGTTCGCATCCAACCCCCCTACCAATGAAGGATAAGGCCGGCTGAATGCATCCTGAGGTGCGTTCGGCCGGTCTTTCATTTTACCGTCTAGCATTATCGTAACGCGTTTCGTGACACTTGGGAACCTCCTGAACTCTACGTTCCTATTCGGAGAATTTACGGACTTTAGGCCACGCCCTGGTTGGTAGAACACAATAGGATGGCACAATCAAAGTGGGATTTTTCACTGGAAAGCCTAGTACCCTGATTACAGTCCATATATAGGAGGCCTTTTCAGCTGATGACTAATGGGGTACTGGGGGGTGATTCTTACAAGATGGTACCAGTTGTTCAAGCCTTAGTCTTGGCGTCTAAGAACCTTCCCTTAGGCACTAACCTCTGGCTCTTGAGGCTACATAGCTAACTTCAACTCTAGTAACTCTGACTCAACAAGTGGTATAATGCTCGGGGCAGGTTAATTTTGCTTATTCTAGTTCCTCATTATGAAAGATAATTGATAGTTAGACTCCAGACAAATGAACGATCACCACATCCGCACAGTACTAAGAGATCAACTTTCCGTCCGCTACTCAAGGGATTGTGATACTATTATCTTAGAAGAACTAGGGCTCCGGCATGGTTCAGTGCGGGTGGACCTCGTAGTAGTAAACAATATCCTTCACGGCTTTGAAATCAAGAGTGATCGTGATAGACTGAGACGCCTGCCGGATCAGGTGAGAATTTATAGCTCTGTTTTGGATCGTATTACTTTGGTGGTTGGTTATCGCCATGCCTACGAAGCAATGCAAATAGTACCGGAGTGGTGGGGTGTTACGCTTGCCGAGATGAAGCCGTCTGGGGTTGTATGCCTATCAGAGGCTAGAGAACCAAAGGATAACCCCTCTACTGATATTCGTACAATTGTTGCCCTCTTATGGCGAGATGAGGCGCTAACTCTTCTGAAGGAATTTGGTGCGGCAAATGGTGTATGTTCGAAGCCGCGGGCTGCAGTCTACGAGCGACTCATCGAAGTCTCTAATCCAGATCATCTTCGCTATCAGGTACGGCAACAGTTGAAATGCCGAAGAGGTTGGCGAGCTGATGCACAACAAATGTCAAGTGGTGATTGATTCCTGCTTGAAGCCAAGTAGTTGCATTACCCGTTTGCTCAAACTGTAGACTCATTTCTTTAATATACTTATCTCCATAGCTGAAACTGGGCCCACAGAATTCCCTTCGATCACAGAGTAACTGTGCATTAGCGGGCCACTGGGCAGAACCAGGGCCCTCAACATTGAGCACGCCTTCACCACGCATAATTACCCAGTACTCATCATATGTATATCGAATACTGGCACTAATGTTCGAACCCTCTGATGGCTCTGAATAGATTGGGTGCTGTATTGTATAGTCACTATATGTTGGACGCCGCTTCAACGTTGGACTGGCAATTACTTGATCTCGCCATGTTAGCCAGTCCAAGCGTTTCAGTTGATGTTGACGGTTCTTCTCAAGGTGACTCAGATCCTTCGGAAATGCGCCACTGGCGACAATAAAGGTTCGCCATTGGTCTAGTCTTGGGATGCGATCGCAAAGGCTAGCAAAGCTGGGGACAGAATCATCTATGATCCGCAAATCGACGAGCAAATCTACTTTGTCTGGACTTAGTTTCAAAGAGGACAACAGGTTACTTAGGTCATTTGGCAAGCTAGCGCGTTGAACATCATCGCGAGACAAACGAATGCATACACCTTGGTTATATGTCTTAATGGTTGCGCTCACTGCGAATTGATAGGCTGCATCTCTCTTCAAGCCTGTCACAGGTATTAGAGACTCTTGATATGTTTGACACATTTCGCTAAGCGCCTTGAGAAAGTGTTCCCCATGTTCGGTGCGAAGATGGTGTGGCAGATGCCAGAGATCTATGAAGAGTGAAGCTTGACCCCAGCGACGGAATATTTGTTGTGCAGTTTTGGATAATGTTTCGTCAACGGAAAGGGATTTCACAGACTTCTTCTGGGTAAATTCCTTAGGTACAAGTTCTATCAATGGAGTCATACGGGCTGTACAAGCATGATCAAGCTTGCATAATGCAATCTGCTCAGCCTTCTTCCAGCGTAGTATTGGCACATAATGTGCATGGTCGATTTGAACCATATACCTCATAGCCTCCACTTGATCTCAGGAAAAAGCTTCCGCACCTTTCGATGCCCCACTAGATTATTCAAAAGCCTATATGCCTTGAATTCGTGGCGCATGCGCCCTGCGACCACAGCCGGATGAATATGAAGCTGTTTGGCTAGATGCTCCGCAGCCTCAGGTGACCGCAATCGGCTAGCTGGGCTCCTCCTCCAAGCGTCCTCGGGGATGAGTGCTTCCCCAGCTAACTGATCTGCTTCTCGCTCACGTGGATCATCCTGAGTTTCCACATTGAGGTCCACATCAAGATCATCATAGAAACAAGCAGCCTCTTCACCATGATGGAGAGATAAATGTGCCAACTCATGCATCAGGCTGAACCAGAAGTTATCAATACGATCATGTCTCAAGCTGAGACCGATAACTGGCATATCGTACTGAATCATAATTGCCGCCCCATCGATGTACGTACGTGGCAAGTGTCGCTCGATTATGAGAGGTATGCCACTTCCTCTGAGAAAATCACGTGCTAGTATAGGACCTTCGTCAGATACGCTCAGTCGCGCGACTTCTCGCATAAAATCCAAGTTGACAGTGTCAGGTTTGTATTGAACCAGAGGAGGATCTTGGTATGCTTTCACAATCACACGAGCTGCCCAGGCAGCCAATGCATACTCATCCATCGAGCGGGCAGAACGTACATGGCTTGACTTGCGGCAAAGCACAGCTTCGATTTGGAGAGAAGCTATTGGAGTGAGGAATTGACGCATAATTCTCTCGGTTTGACCACGCACTTTGGATACACTAGCGGGTATCCAACCTCGCGCAATCATTTCCTTTAGTGGAAAGCGGTCCCATTCGATATCTACGTCTTCATTCTCACCTTGCTCTTGAATAAGCACTTTGGCAGGGATTCCTAGGCCAGAATGTAGTGCACGGATCATAGACAATGTCAATTGACGCCTTCCTGAGAGTACTTCAGAGACCTTGCTGCGACTTCCAAGGTAGGGTACCAAATTACGTGGCGAGAGATCCTGTTGTGCCATCCGGAATTTGATGGCATCAATAGGATGTGGGGGAGCGATTTGGAATTCTCTTGACTCATACTCTTGAACCAGTAGCGTGAGAAGCTCTAATTGATCTGCTTCGGGTGTACCAGGATCCGGATCGAGATCCATCAGAGCCTCAATTGCTGTGAGGGCTTCTTCGTAATCTGCCTCGGTTTTGATGACCCTATTCATAATTCGACCCCCGTCAGAATTTCCGTTTATCATATTCTGCATGTGTGCCAATTCTCATGATCAAAACGACCTGACTTTTGTAGTTCACCTTGGTGTCTAGCCGATATTTATTACCTTTGATATTAAACATAACTCGATTATTCTCTAAGAAGCTGGCCTGAGGATAGCGCATTTTTATATCATTGGGTGTGTGCCATTCGGCCTCTTCGGCTTCAGCAAGCCACGCGGTAATCTGTGAACTGGCATCGGTATGCTGGCGGCTGAAACTCTTGACGCGTTTCTTACCTACCACCTTCACAACGAACTAACCAGTATAGAAGAGTTCCCTAACATAGCCGTAGTGTCAACCAATATTCCCAATTTGGGAATATTGTACTCCAAAAATAAATTTAATGCAAGTGCTTTTCCTAATACGGTGATTGACCTTTCTGCGAATATAGACATTGTTTCAGAGAATGACGCATGGGAAACAGAAAGGTGACTAAGCCGACAGGCTAGCTGTCCCTCAACTTCCTGCCTTTACGGATGGGGAAGGCTTCTATGGGGGCTAATTAGTGAGTGCTATCTTAGCAGTTCGTGCAGAAACGATTATACTAGACTCGTGCTCGCCGGCTGTCGAGGCATTCAACTGGCAGTACTGGCTTTCTGAAAAACTCAGACACAGTCCGCAGAAAAGTGCCAGTCCGCCACAGCTAGGGGCCAACACGGGGGGTAAATCCGGCCATGGACCCTCTCGGGCTCGCGTCCTGGGGGTTGCTAGTTCCTTTTGGGCCTTGTTGATCCTTCTCAGACCATTGCTCCATGGCCATGAGTGGTGTAGGTACAGCTTACAAGCCCAAAGTTAAGGGAAAGGGGTGCTGGGGGGTAATCTGCGTCAGGCAGGCTAGACCTCCTCTGAAGTGTGCCGGGGTGTTGAGCGCTGATTTGCCTGGAGCTGTGGCTTTGTCTCTTGACAAGGGGTACGGCGGTTGATATGCTTGTCATGTCAGAATAACGCACTACTGTAGCTGACAAGCAAGCAATGCTTGGGGGCGCTGGACGTTTGCGGTTAACCTGCTGGACAAGTCATTTGAATGTTATTTGCCGAATCAACCAAACTTATTCGCCTTAAGGCCTACCTCAACTGAAAGGCGAAAGTCGGCTATGGAGGTGACCTAATGACTAAAGACGCTCACATGAATGCCACAAAGGAACTCATACAGCTTGGGAAAAGCCTGGGCTTTAATGTCTATTCATCTGACGATGTGGGCGAGCCGATAATTCAACTTCCAAAAACGATAGATTTGTCAGTTCTTTCTTCAGTAGACCAAATTGATGTAATTTGGTTTGATGGGTACAATTTCCCCAAGTATGCCTTTGAAATCGAGTATAGCACTGGCGTTGACCGGGGCATGCAGAGGCTCTATCAACTGAGGCACTACCGTGACTGCAAGTTTTTTGTAGTTATTCAAAAAGAGGGTGAAATCTCAGCTTCGTACAGCAACAGATTCTACAAGCTAAAAGAAAGTGACCCATACTACACCATGTCGGATCGATTCTACTTGGTAACTGACGAAGATATCTCGAGGCTTCGCAAGAGAGCGCTTGATTTGGATAGGCTAAAATATGCATTGTTGGAATGGGAGCTGCACCCAGATGTTTTTCAACTGGTAGTAGGAGCGGAGGAGGCAGAGGAGGTTGCACAGGAGGTTCCCGAGTGGGTTGCAGTGGGTAAAGGGAACTGGAGCAGACATTTTACTGTCCAAAAGAAATATGGCAAAGAGCTATTCATTGCTTTGGTTGAAAGAATAAGAGAATTGGCGCTTAACCTAGAGGTCAGAATACAAAAGTGGCATATCAGTTTATACAGTGGTGGTAAGATGGTAGCAGTGGTATATCCGCGGAAATCAAGCCTTGTGTTCCTAATGAAAAATGTGGAAGAATACTATGGGGAAACTACTTTGGAGACAGTGGAGAAGCCACAAACTGACTATATTATCGCATCTGCCACGCGCTATATCATCCTTCAATCGAAGGATCAGGTTGAAGAAGCCGTGAAGCTCTTAGGTGTTGCGGCAGCCTGATGATGTCTAGATTGTAAAGGCGGCTTTCGCCATCAAGCAGCAGCCGGATTCTATTTGTTGCTATTGCGGAATTTTGAAAGCTGTCAAAAGAATTGCTGCCACGCGGCGGGACTGTACACAACTAACTACTATGGGGAACTGGATTCTGGGTGGCGCACAAGCCCCCTCAGTACCTGGTTGTGGTCTATTCGGGCCAGCAATACTTTCAACTTTCTCTCCGCTGGCTTCACGGGATTTCACCAGAAATCCCTATTGATCTCTTGGAAAGAACTTAGATACAGTTCGCAGAGAAACGCCTGGCTGCCGAAGCTAGGGGGGCAACATTGGGGATGAACCTTGCGCCATATTTGGTCAGGCCCGTGAGCCTACGGGGCAACACCGGGGGTAAATCCAATCCCGCGTGGTTTCAAGCCTGCGTCCTGGGGGTCACTGATCTGTACATATCTGCACTGAGCGTGAACAAAAGACCGTAGTAAGGGCAAAGGCTAAAGGGGGCGGATAGTGCCAGACTGGAGTACCAGGTCCCTCCTTAACTCAATAATGCGGTCACGCAGAAGGGCTGCCTTTTCAAATTCCAGGTTCCTGGCGGCGGTCTTCATCTGAGATTCCAGCTCCTTGATCAAGCGGGCCACTTCATCCTTAGGGATGGGAGCGGCGGCTACATAAGGGGCACGGGCCTCAGCTACTACCTTTACCCGGTCGGTTATATCCTT
This sequence comes from uncultured Dehalococcoidales bacterium, assembly GCA_964453875.1. Lineage (GTDB taxonomy): Bacteria > Chloroflexota > Dehalococcoidia > GIF9 > AB-539-J10 > JADFUX01. The sequence continues at coordinate 208 of CAYVSN010000063.1, read as the reverse complement.
TATGGCTTTCCTTATACCCTGGGGGGTGATGCCGTGCTCCCGGTTGTAGGCTTCCTGGACTCCACGGCGCCGGTAGGTCTCGTCAATAGCAGCCTTCATGGATCTGGTGATGGAGTCGGCATACATGATGACATGACCGTCCACATGGCGGGAAGCCCGCCCCATAGTCTGGATAAGGGCTCCCTCTGACCTTAAATAGCCCTCTTTG